>CAWZYW010000244.1:0-4660 GCA_963966255.1 uncultured Salinispira sp.
CTTCGATGCGCTTCATATCCTCGCCGGACAGTTCTACCCCGCTGGCCTTTACGTTGGACTCCAGCTGATGGACCGTAGACGCGCCGGTGATCACCGAGGATATTCCCGGGTTCTGCAGAATCCAGGCCAGCGAAAGCTGGGCGATGGTGAGGTCATAGGCTTCGGCGATTTCTCCCAGCTGATCGATCCGGCCGAGCAGTTCGCTGTCAGATATCTGTTCGCGCATGAATATGTTCAGTTTCTCATTGGCCCCGCGGCTGCCGGCAGGTACCGCGCCTTTGGAATATTTCCCCGTGAGAAGTCCCTGAGCCAGGGGGGAAAAGTTGGCGGTTCCCATGCCCAGTTTGACGGTTGCGGGAAGGATTTCTTTTTCGATATTGCGATTGATCAGGCTATAGATCGGCTGGTTTATGATCGGCAAATGCCAACCCCGGTCTGTGCAGATCTTCACCGCTTCCTCGATCTGCCCGGCCTGCCACTCGCTGGTTCCCCAATAGAGGATTTTGCCGCGTCGGATGAGATCTTCCACGGCTTCTACGGTTTCGATCAGCGGGGTCTCTTCGTCATACCGGTGACAGTAGAACATATCGACGTATTTCAGGTGCAGTCGGTCGAGGCTTCCTTCCACCGAGTCGATGATGTGCTTGCGGCTCAAACCTTTGTCGCTGGGGTGATCCGACATTGGCCAGAAAGCCTTTGTTGCCACGACGAAATGCCGGCGGTTGTAGGTGGGCAGGATCTGCCCGAGCAGTTTCTCGGCTTCTCCCCGGGCGTATACGTCGGCGGTGTCTATGTAGTTGATTCCCAGCTCGAAGGCCTTTTTTATGATGTCCTTGGCATTGTCCAGCTCGATCTGGTTGGCAAAGGTCAGCCAGGATCCGTATGCGATTTCACTTACCTTTAATCCGCTATTTCCGATTCTGCGATATTGCATGTGTCCTCCTGATCTCAGTGTAAAACATAGGAAGCATCGGCGCGAGCCGGCGTACATGCTATACTGATCTCCGGTGCCCATGAAAGAAACTGAATTATTCCATCCCATAAAAACCTACCTGGAAGGGCAGGGATATGCGGTACACAGCGAGGTGCGAAACTGCGACCTGGTTGCCCGAAGAGGCGATGAGCTGATTATCGTGGAGATCAAGGTTCAGCTCAGCCCCAAGCTGGTGATCCAGGGGGTCTCCCGTCAGGAAATGTATCCCAACGTCTACCTTGCCGTCCCGGTTTCCGGGCGAAAGAATCTGCCGGCAAACATCGCCGCGGCCAGGCGCCTGCTCAGGCGACTCGGCCTGGGGCTGATTCTGGTCCGGGTTATGAAGACGAAGGTTCGGGTGGAAATAGCCCTCCATCCCGACGAACCGAGGAAATTCAACCGCCCCCGGTCCAGCAGGATGATTATTTCAGAAATCGACGGACGCTATTCTGAATTCAATCGTTCGGGCGAGCCGGCGACCACCGAAAAACTGACGGCATATAAACAGCAGTGCATCGCCGTAGCCTATGCGCTTTCGGAACTCGGCAGCTCAACTCCGGCGGGATTGCGGTCCCGCGGCTTACCGGCGAAAACACAGCAGATTCTTTCCAGTAACTACTACGGATGGTTCGACCGGGTCGAACGGGGCGTTTATGCATTGAACCAGCGAGGCGTTGAAGCCCTGGCCGCGTATCCGCAAGTGATTGAAGCCGCGGGCGAGTCCCTGGATCTTAAACCCTCGCAGGGGCAGTAAAACAGGTAAAAACAGAGTTATTTTATTTCCTGTCCACTATAGTGTTATGTATGGCCCGCTGGGAAGAATACCTGAAACAGACCGACATCAGCCCGGGACAGCTCGCCGAAATTCCCGGAACGACCTGCGAATCGGCCCAATCGCAACTGGAATACTGCCGACGGGAACTTGGACTCACTCCGGAGCAGCTACTCGAGGGCTTGAGCGTCGACCGGGAATATCTTGATGATCCCCGCAACTGGCTGTCGGTCCTGGACGACATCCGGCTTGATGAGAACATTTTCCGCCATGCCGAAAAACCCCTGACCCACCGTGATTTTTTTACCCAGGGCAGCAAATTCAGCTTCAGTCGGAATTCTGCCCTCAGCACCCTTTACTCGATGATCCCCGTCAGCAGGGTTCTCAAGGAAATCTCGCGGGTGGTAACCCATTTCAACAACTACTTCACCATGGAGAGCGTTTACGGAGGGCGGGGAGAAAGCCACATCATCCTGGTGCCGGAACCATACTTCCGGGCGTATAATAGCGGAACCTCCTGCCGCTATACCGAAGGAGTATTCGCATCGAATTTCCACATGCATCATATCCATCAGTACGGCATCGAACACACCCTCTGCTCCACCGAACTGGAACATCTGGTGCGCCACACCTTCGCCCGCTTCAATTTGAACTACGAAGAACGGGACGGGATCGCGTATATCGATGATAATCCCATAGCCCGCCGGGTCGAAATCGATCAACGGTATATCCCCTCCGGGCCCAAATCCCGACTTGTCGAAGGCATGGAACTGAAGGCCTGGCTTATAACCGAAGATGTAACAAGGGACGGGGTTGAGCTGTTGCGGGAAGGGGAGATGTACGGTGCGCCGTACTGTCACATCAGCCTGACCTGGAATGAAAACAACCTCCTGGCAAAGGCCGGAGAGCGATTGCGCAACTTCTGGGTTTCCCCGCGGGTGCTGCGCAATCTGGAACGGAGCATCGAACACGCCAACCACCGGTATTTCGAAGCCCGGGAAGCCCTGGAAGAAGCCCGCAGGACTTCGGAGATTCTTCAGGTGTACACCCGGCGTTCTCTTCTCGAACGCCTGCGTCAGGGAGATGATCCGCGCTATATCAAGCCCCAGGAGCTGACCAGGACGGTGATGTTCCTGGATATTCGGGAGTTCACCGTGATGAGCGGGCAGATGACCAGTCGGGATGTGGTCCGTTTCCTGAATTCATTCTTCGACCGGATGAATTATCATATCGATATCTGCGGGGGCGAAATCGACAAGCTTATCGGGGATTGCATCCTCGCCTCATTTCCAGAAGCCTCTCAGGCCATCGATGCGGTGAACCGGATGCTTACCGCCCTGCAGGGCTACAACCGCGAACGGCTGAGCTACAATCATCGGAAAATCAACACCGGAACCGGCCTTTCCCACGGTCCGGTGATACAGGGCAATATCGGGTCGGCCACAAAGCTGGACCTTACCCTGGTCGGGAATACGGTGAACAAGGCGAGCCGGGTGGAAGAACTGTGCAAGCGCTACAACACCCGCATGCTTATGGATGAAACCGTGTACAACGCCCTTGAGGACCGGGAATTCATCCGCTTTATCGATATTGCAGATATCCGTGGCTACCAGGAACCGGTGCGGATTTACGAATGCTTCGCATTCGAGCCCGAAGACGTCCGCGCGAAGAAACTGGAACTGGCTGATGATTTTGCCGAGGCCTGGGAGCACCAGCGAATGGGTCACAATCAGACAGCCGCCCGGAAGTACCGGCAGCTCATCGAGCGCTTCGGCCCCCATCGCTACCTGGAAGGATCCTGTGCAGACCCGGTCTGCGATGTGTTTCTCTCTCGCTGTTTATAGCCGTCGGCTGTCTTTTTCCAGCATTCCGGCTCTGCGCTGCAGACGACCTAATATTTCCAGATGGACAGGCCGCCGGGTTCCGCGAGGAAACCGGATGCCACCAGCGTGGCGGCCAATGGCGATTCGCCCGCCGGCGCACCGTTGATCAGCAGGAGGCGGCGGGAATTGCGGCCCCTCTGGGGGGCTATGAGAACGCTTCGGTAAAATTCGCTGATAATCGTACCGATGACTTCCGGCGCCGGTGTCCGTCCCGTGCGATCATCCGACAGCTGAATTTCCGCACCCCAGCGGGTCACCGTGAAGATGGGCAGCACCGAATAATCCTTCACCAGGAAAACAACGAAGCTGCCCTCCGACTTTCGCAGTGACACCTGGGGATGAATAAGCGCGGGGTCGTAGCTGCTGAGCCAGAACCAGTGAGGCGACGCTTCATGCCCGCTCTCCCCGCCGCGTGAAGCAGCAGACGCCGTTTCCCGGTACGGGGCGAACTGCAGTCCCGGGAGTTCTTTGCAGATTTTTCCGCCTACCAGCTCGCCGGCCAGCTCAAGGTTTCTGAGGACCGGATACAGTTCTCGCCAGGAAAATGCCGGGGACTCGCCCCGAATTATCTCCCGGCTGATCAGGGGGTGGCGGCGGAGCAGAATGGCGATCCGGTATTCCAGATCCTGTATCAGGCTGTCGGGGTCGCCTTCCGGTTTCTCGGATTCAGCAGAAAACCATCGTCCGGGTATGCTGACCCGCCGTTCCCAGTCCCGCCGATGGCCTCTGCTGCGCCGGAGTTCGTGAAAGCCGGCAGGACGGCGATAACCCCTTCGCAGATCGGTCTCCTGCGGACCGGGCTTTTGCGGGGGCGGTATAGTTCCCTGTGATTCTTCCCGTTTTTCCGCAGCGGAGGCGGTGTTGAACATCTTGGTCTCCAGGGCCCGCTGCAGAGCCATCAGCGAATCGCATTGAGCTGAACCGGAGCTGATCAGTTCGACAAGGGCCGATTCCAGGTCGGCGGCCCTGCCGGGAACAGCTCCGATCAGGTCTTCGAAGCGGTACCGGCCTCCCCCGGCCAGATGGCTGCGC
>CAWZYW010000245.1:0-4646 GCA_963966255.1 uncultured Salinispira sp.
ATATCAAAGACCTTCAGCTCATGTCAACGCCCTGCACATAGTTTCGATTAGACGAGATTGAAACGCTTTGCTTTGTCCAGCAGGTCGCGGTTCCAAATGACGTTTTTAAGATATTCCCGTTTATCCGCGGGATCCTCTATTCGGCTGGACCGTTCTTGAAGCGCTTTCACGGCACGACCCAGGAGGGTGAGTCTGTCTTCGCTCTCGGCATCATCGCCGGCTTGTTCGAGCGTTAGAGAATACCAAAAGAGGATAACGCTGGTGTGTGGATCGCTGGGAGGGATCTTCTGTTCCCGAGTCAGCCAATGAAAAAGTGCCCTTCCTTCACCGGGCTGCTCTCCCTTGCCTAATGCAAAGCCCCTGAGAGCGACAGCATAATTGCGCAAGACTGCTCTTTTATCCACATCTTCAACAAATAGATCTTCGATCCACGAGAACCCGGTGGTCCAGGGCAAGTAGAGGGCAAGTCGTCCGCTTGGAACGGGAAGATCTGCTGGCTGGGAGAGCAATTCAAGAACTGTCTCGTAGTCTTCCCTGAGAATCATCGCTTCGGCGAGATAGACTTGTGTCTCCAAAGAGCGGGGGAGATTTTCCAGGATACGAAGACCCGCCTGATATTGATTTTGGTATACCAGATTTCTTCCCATCCAGGCATAAAATATCCGTCGTAGATCTATGAATTCTTCGCCTTGGAGTATATTCAGCATTTGGCTGAGAAGAACATACGAATCCTGAAACAGGCCCATGGCAAAATAGGTTCGTGCCAGAAGAAATGCGGCTGCTGAGGCGAACGAGCGGTTTCCGATCCCGTACAGCGATGCCACCAGCCCATCGGGGCCTTCGAGATGTCTTCGCACTCGGCTCAATTTTCCTTCTGAGAAATCACTAATGCATGGAAGAAAGGATGATGTGATCCGATTTGCATCCAGGGAGCTTCCGGTGTCACTGCGCTCACCGATAGAAAAATAATGATTGGCATCCTGATGGCGGGATTCGCAAAGCAGCAGATAGCCGAAGAGGATATTCGCTTCGGCAATACCGCGCCGATCTTCAAGCCCTTGAAAAGCGATTATCGCTTGTTTGGTATGATCTCGGGCTTCCCTAAAAGATGAGCTTTGGGTATATGCCCGGGCGAGGAGAAGCTTCGCTTCTGCACCCCAGAAGCCGTCGGGAAACTGATCTGTTGCGATTTCATCTACTCGCAGTCTGCCTTGCTCGAGTTTCATCCGCATTAGCAGTAGTCGTTCGGCGCTTCGTCCCTGACGGATTGGAGCCAGAGCGGCAATCAAGCTGCTAGCGCGGTCATAATGCCGACTTTCGATGTACGTTAGGATTTCCCGATATATCCAGACCGTTACTTCCGGTCGCTTAGCATGTCGGACAACAAGGCGGATGCAGCCCGGGCTGGGATTTACTCCGTTGAGGGGGTCTAAAATATATTCCAGAAGTTCATTGATAATCATGTTCCGACGATCGCCGAGTCCGAAAGCCATCCGCTCTAGGACTTCTTGATACGGAACATGGTTGATCTGTTCATACATGAGCAGTCCGCGGCTTTGAAGCTCTTTGAATATTTCAGTTATACGGGTTCTCAGGATTCCTCGCTTTTCAAAAAACGCGAAAACTTGTTCTTTATCGAGGATATTGCCGGCGACTTTCAGACAAAAGAGAATTTCCCGGGAATCGAAATCAATACGGTCAAGGTAACGATGAAGAATCCCTTCCCGCGGTTCGACCATATTATTGCCGTAATTCCGCAAACGACTGGGCAGGAGCTCGGAAAAATATCCATAGTCCCCGAGAAATTGATATGCCGACATGGCGTGACCACCGGTGGCATTGTACATGTACCCCTGTTGCTCATCCCTTTCGGAGATCGCCGCCATACGCTGCTTCAGCTCTTCCTCAGCGTATGGCAGCAGTTCAAAGCGAACCTGCTCGAGGGGGAAATCATTTCCGGGAAGCACATTTTCTTCGCCGGTGAAAAACCAGAAAACCCTGCTATCCTTTTGCGTGTCTTCCATCAGTTGAGCGAGGAATCGGGCTTCATGGGGTTCCAGGAGCCTTTGGAGATATAAAACGACTACTGGTAGATTTCCATTATTGCGACTCCAGCGGGAAAAAGCCTTGAGATACATCTGGATACCAACCAGAACATCAGATTCGAGTTGCTCCGGCAGTAAGCTTGAATGGCCATCCAGAGAGCCGCCACGGGGATGCAGGCGCTGGAGGATTCCGGCTTTCTGATGCCATAGCTGGGCCTCCAGTTCTGATAGTTCATCGCTAATCCATTCAGTCTGGGCAAGGCTCACGGAATTCATCAAAGAAAAATAAAAATCTTCGTCTTCATGGATAACCGCGAAGGGCAGTTTCCCAGCGCTTTCGGTGGATACCAGGCGTTGAAGAAGCCCGCGGGGCACCAGATGAATACCGTCGTATTCGCTGCCGCTGAAAGATACTATACCCGGCGTGCTCTCCCCGTTCATCCAGGGAGCGATATCTTCGAGTACTGCCTCAGAAAATGATCGCCGGATAGCAAACTCTGTGGCTGTACCCAGGTTCTCGTCATCCTTCTCTTTGCGGGAAAACACCTTCCAGAGTCCCCGAAAGGGTTCACCCACAAGAAAACGCGAGATGAGCTTTTCAGCATTGCTTCCGAGGTACATACCCCTGCGTTCCCGGGTTTTCAATCTCAGTCGGGTTATATCACCGACAATCAACTCGTCTTTATCAATGGCGTCGACGATGATGACATATCCTGGGATATCTTCCTCATACTCCGATAGAAATTCATCAAGAGAGAACATCGTTTTAAGCAATGGCTCGTATTCCCCGGCACCCATCGAAGGGTGATAGTACAGCTGTCCCTCGAATCCCGGATAACGTTGCATTCCCCTCCGATTGCATTCTTCCTCGATGCTTGTGAATATTTTGCGTGAAAGTTCGGGTTCAAGGCGGATGATTTGGGAAAAGTGCTGCAGTTCGACGTACAGATAATACATGATGTTTTTCTTGATTCTCCCGGGATCTGTCGCCTAAAATAAAAGCCAATGTTTACTCGAATCGAATTCCGATCCAGACAATTAAGGCGACTTGCATTTTATATTAAACCAGATATAGATTTCGGCATAGTCCTGGCTGCTCTGGAAGACGTGTCGTGTATTGGTGATGAAAGCGCTATGGTGCATATTCGATTCGCACTTCTGGAATTAGTCAATAACTCACTTCGGGCACATCGATCCGAGTCTGTTGAAGATCCGATATTTCTGGAATTTCAGATCATTCAGAATCAGAGCGATATAGGCGATGCAAAACAAATAGGTTTGAGGATCGTACTGGAAGATCACGGACGCGGTTTCGATCCGTCTGACCTTCCATACAATCTTTTTGGTCCGGTAGATACGGTAGACCTGCAGAGCGATTCCTTCCAACTCTATCGTGAGATGCACAACCAACAACGTTTCGGCATGGGTTTATTTATCACCAAACGGACTTTCGACTCTTTTCGCTTGGAATTTATCGATTTCAATGAGAATACCACGCCCTATAACCCCGGAAAAATTCGGGGGACACGCATCAGCCTGATTCATTGGGGAGGCAATCATGAGTGATTCGCCCGGTTCTGAACACCGCCGTTTCGAACGGGAAACGACATATGCAAAACTGATACTCGACGGTTTGCCCGGCTATATCAGAAACATCAGCCCGGAGGGCATCGGTGTGGAATTCCTCATGCCGGTAAATCTGAAAGCCGGTGATAGCGCTGATATAGAAGTGCATCCCGAAGCGGAAACTGGTCTGGATGTTATCCGCTGCCGGGCACAGGTTCGATGGCTTCGCCCTGAGCCGCCATACTTCCATGTAGGTCTGGTTAGTCTGCCGGGGGATGAACAGGCTCGAAAAGCCCTCAGGCTGCTGCTTGAACAATATCGTCGGTGAAAGAGCTTTTACAGCTGGGGCGGCCGGGGGCCGTCGACCGGTTGCTCGATCTGGCCGTCGTAATCTTCCCCGTAGAGCTGTCCAAGCAGTAAATGCTGATCCGCATCCGAAAGGTCCATAAATTGAACCCCCAGATACACCTGCCCGGCGTCACGAAATTTTCGAACGACCCGGCCGAGGATTTTTGCCCGATGGTCGCCGATTGTCACGGTCAGCTCCACATCGGTATATAACTGAATTGATGGACCATCCAGGGGATATGAAAAGAGCAGTCCGGAACCGCTGATATCGACCAGCTCGGAATTGGAAAATTCTTCTTTCACCGGCTCCGCTTTGAAATAGCCATTGAGCTTCAGGGAGTATGAAAGCAGGCGGCTGAATTGGTGCACCATGTCCAGATGTTCCTGGCTGAACGGGGTTATGAACATATCGGCTCTCATCAGGTAAATATAGCCGACCACGAATTCGCGGAATAAGACGGGGCAATACAGTTCATGCCAGACTTTCTGGGTTTTAAGCTTATTCAGATGATCCTGCAATTCAGAGGCGGCGATCATCGGGTCCTCGCCGGCCTCACGAAACATACGGTGAAGATCATCTTCCTTCAGCAGGCTCGTCGCCAGCTTGGAACGAACCATAGTGAAGCTATCCAGATTATCGAACGGAAGCACGATAATTTTACCGGAGAGCGCGAGCATGCGTTCGAC
>CAWZYW010000246.1:0-4626 GCA_963966255.1 uncultured Salinispira sp.
GTTCTCCCTTGTTGGAATAATAGCGGTATAACACCCCGTTGGAAACTTCGGCCTCCCTGCAGATTTCGGCGATGGAGACGGTTTCGAACCATCGGGTCGAGAAGAGCTTCAGGGCGGCGCGGCGAATTTTATCCGGGGTGTCCTTTGCCATTCGATGCTATCCTTTATTCATCCGCGCTTCATTTTACCAGAGATTTGACGGCTTCCGTAAACTCGTCGGGTATTTCCACGATGGGGCTGTGCCCGCAGCTCTCTAATTTTACGGCCTCGGTTCCGAAGAAATCAGCCGTAGGCTTGGCGAGCTGTTCGTTGATCAGTATGTCCATCGCTCCGTAGAAGACGTGCACCGGTATTTTGAAGTTCCCGAGCTTCTCCCTGAATTGGGCACGGCCCAGGGCTTCGGCGTGGCCGATAAAGCATTCCCGGTTCATTTTCCATGCGTCTTCCACCAGCTGGGCGAACAGTTCCTCGTCACCGAGGGTTGGCGCTATGGTCTTCAGCGCCTGGGCCAGGATATTCTTGTCGGCCTTGTAGGCTTCTATGGCGGGGTAATGCTCTTTGGGAGTGATCAGGCCGTCTACCGGAGATGAATCCACCAGTATCAGCCTGGACAGCTGCTTCGGTTTTTGAAAAGCGAGCTCCATGGCCACCGCACCGCCCAGACTGTGGCCCAGGACCACGGGGGCATTGAGCTCCAGGTGGTGGAGGATGCTACCAATCCATCGCGCGTAATCGGCGATTTCCCATGAAGCGATGTGACTTGATTGACCGAAATTCGGCATGTCAGGGGCGAAAATCCTGCCGGGATACCGAGCCATCATCGGTTCGAACCAGAGGCCTGAACCGAGATTGCCGTGGATGCATAACAGATCCGGATAGGAGCCGTCGCCCCCGTCGCTTTCCCTCAGGTAGATTTCCGCGCCGTTGAGCTGCAGACGTCGATGGTTAATCGCGTTTGGCATATCAGTTCCTCCTGATGATCATTGCCGTTCCCATACCTCCGCCGATGCACAGTGAGGCGAGTCCGAGCTTGGCGTCCCGTTTTATCATTTCGTAGAGCAGGGTGGTGGTGATTCGGTTTCCGCTGGCGCCTATGGGGTGGCCCAGGGCTATGGCTCCGCCGTTGACATTGGTGCGTTCCAACAGTTCATCGACGCTCTCCCCGTGCTCTTCGGACAGCTCTTTTAATACCCCGAGACTTTGGGCGGCGAAAGCTTCGTTGAGCTCGATGAGTTCCATGTCCGAAAGCTTAAGGCCCGACTTGGCCAGCAGCTTGCGGATCGCCGGAACCGGGCCCAACCCCATCACCGAGGGATCCAGTGCTGCCTGCGAATAGGCAACCACCTCAGCCAGGGGCGTCAGGCCGTACTTCTTCACCGCTTCTTCCGAGGCGAGTACCATGGCTGCCGCTCCGTCGTTGAGCCCCGATGCATTCCCCGCGGTGACCGTGCCGTCTTTCTCGAAGGCCGGACGCAGGCCCGCAAGGGTCTCCGCGGTGGTTTCCGGGCGGATATATTCGTCGGTATCAACCGTTACGGTTTTCTTCCGCTCGGCCACTTCCACCGGTATTATTTCATTCGCAAAGCGTCCGGTTTCCCGGGCTGCCGCGGCCCGTTTCTGGCTTTCCGCGGCGAATGCGTCCTGCTCCTGCCGGCTGATGGAGTGTTTTCTTGCGATATTCTCTGCGGTGATTCCCATATGATAGTTATTGAACACGTCGGTGAGGCCGTCCTGAAGCAGGCTGTCGCTCATCTCGAGATTTCCCAGCTTGCTGCCCCAGCGGACCTTGGCCGACACCGTGTACGGCGCCAGGCTCATATTCTCCATGCCTGCGGCCACCGCCAGATGATGCTCTCCCATGCGGATATTGTCCGCCGCCAGCATAATGGCTTTCATGCCGCTGCCGCAGAGAATGTTAACTGCGTAGGCCGGCACATGCTCGGGAATGCCGGCGTAGATCGCCGCCTGGCGTCCGGGGCCCATGCCCTGGCCGTTGTTGATGACATTGCCGACGATTACCTCGTCAATTTCATTCGCGTCGATGCCGGCATCGGCCACCACGGCCTTGATTACTTCAGCCGCCAGCCGAGGCGCCGGCAGGTTCCTGAAGCTGCCGCCGAATGACCCGATGGCGCTTCGCTTCGCGGCGACGATGTATACCTTGCTCATTTTATACTCCTAGGATTCGCTTAGGGACGATGCCCTTTACAGATAGCCCAATTTTCCCGCCTCGGTGGTCAGCTCAGCCCGGAAGTCCGGGTGGGCGATGGAAATCAGAGCCCGGACCCGTTCGCTGACCGTGCGTCCAAGAAGTCGCACCGCACCGTACTCGGTGGCTACGAAGTCCAGATCCTGCCTGGGCACGGTTACCGCCGATCCCATCGGCAGCATGGGCACGATGGTGCTGACAGCGCCTTTTTTCGCCGTTGAACGCAGGGCGATGATGCCCTTGCCGTTTTTGGCCTTCTGGGCTCCCCGGTGGGTGTCCAGCTGACCGCCGGTTCCCGAATACTGCACCGGTCCCAGGCTTTCGGAACACACCTGGCCGGTGAGGTCCACGGTGATGGCGGTATTGATGCTCACCATATTATCGTTCTGGGCGATGACGTAGGGGTCGTTGACGTAATTGCCCCTCAGTTCCAGCACCGCGGGATTATCATCGAGCCACTCATACATGCGTTTGCTGCCCAGGGCGAAAGTGAATACGAATTTGTTGGGCCACAAAGTCTTGCGCCGATTGGTGATGGCTCCGGATTCGAACAGGTCGATCATGCTCTCGGTGAACATTTCCGTGTGGACCCCGAGATCTTTCTTATCCGAAAGAAGGGCAGCCACCGCGTTGGGAATGCCGCCGATGCCGATCTGCAGGGTTGCTCCGTCCCCCACCAGCCTGGCTATGTGCGCGGCGATCTCTTTCTCCACCGCTCCGGGCTCGAGGCTGGGGATTGTCGGGGGCTCGGCGTCGTATTCCACCAGCATATCGGCCTGGCTGATATGGACCTGGGTATCGCCGTGGAGGAAGGGGATGCGATTGTTCACCTCCAGGACCACCATGTCGGCGGCTTCAATGACTTCACCCTCGTAGACGTTGGAGAGCCCCAGGTTAAAAAAACCGGTGCGTTCCTGCATTGGGGTTACCGGCCCCCAGTACACGATGGTCGCGCCTTCTTCCTTGAGGGCCCTGAGCTTGTTGCCCCCGGCCTGATGGAGATTGTTGGGGATAAAATCCACCAGCTTGTACCCCATTTTCGCAGCCTTGCGGTTCGAAGGGCCGAAGAACCAGTTCTCGTTCATAAAGGTCCCTTCGTAGCGGGGATCCTCGCAGAATTCGTAGCTCTGCATGTTCAGGCAGGAAAGGACCCTCAAATGTTCGAAGTGGTCGGCGAACTCGTGAACCCGGGACATAAAGCCCTGGCTTTCCATGGAGGCCATGCCCATGATGATCGCCGCGTTCTTCGGAAGGGACCTGATCGCCTCATCCATGCTCTTGATTTTCTTCCGCTCGATGCTCTTCCAGTCGGGCATAGCGTTTCCTCCCTATTCCGAACTTAAATTACCAGTCCGCCGTCTACGCTGATGGTCTGGGCGGTGACGAAGCTGGAATAATCGCTGGCCAGCCATAATGCGGCGTTGGCGATATCCTCGGCTTCTCCCATCCGGGCCAGCAGGGTCTTGGAGACCATTGAGTCGAGAATTTTCTGGGGCACCTTTTCGGTCATGGGGGTGCGGATGAAACCCGGAGCGATGGCATTGGCCCGCACCTTCGCGCCTTTGCGGGCGAATTCCTTGGCCCAGGTTTTGGTCATGGACACCACCCCGCCCTTGGTGGCGGCGTAGTTTGACTGACCCACGTTTCCGGTAAGGGCCACGATGCTGGCCATGTTGATAATCGAACCCGAACCCTGACCCATCATTTTCGGGCCGACTTCCCGGCCCATGTTGAACACCCCGGTGAGATTCACCGAAATCACCGCGTTCCAGTCCTCATCGCTCATATTCTGGATGAGCCCGTCCCGGGTGATGCCCGCATTATTCACCAGAACGTCGATCCGGCCTTCGTCGGTCCAGATCTTCTCAATAATCTCTTTTACCGCTGCCGCGTCGGTGACGTTGAGCTGGGCGGATTTCACGTTCGCGTATTTGTCCGTGACCTCATCAAAGCCGTCGAACCCCATGTCCAGGGCGTACACCGCTTTGGCTTCTGCAGCCGCGTAGGTTTCCACGATTTTCCGGCCGATGCCCCGGGCTCCGCCGGTTACCAGGCAAACTTTTCCTTCGATCTTCATTGTTTCTCTCCCCATTGCACGGTTGCGGCGGCCCAGACGAAGCCGATGCCCGCTCCTACCATGACTATGTTATTTCCGTCCTGTATTTTTCCGCTCCTGATCCCCTCCATGATGGAGATGATCTGGTCGTTCTGGCCGACATGGCCGTATTCATTCAAATAAGTGGTCTGCGACTCGCTGAGCCCTAATTCCTGGAGGACCAGGTCGTGGGTGCTCCGCTTGAAGTGCAGGATTGCCAGATAATCGATGTCTTCATCGCTCAGGCCGCCCTTTTTTAGGGATTCCCTGATTACCGCGTAGAAATTCGGCAGGGTCCTCTCGCCCAGCTTTTTCTTAAAGC
>CAWZYW010000247.1:0-4619 GCA_963966255.1 uncultured Salinispira sp.
GGCCCCCAGGCACCCCATCGTCCAGGCGTACAAAAAGGCCGGCAACAAGGTCATCACTATTATGGGGGCCCGGAACCACGAGCTCCTGATCATGGAAGATGAGATGAAAGCCTGGTCCGATGAAGTGATTATCTGTACCGATGACGGCAGTTACGGACGCAAGGCCCTGGTGACCGAGCCGCTGAAGGAGCTCTGCGAGCAGGGGATTCCCAACGAAGTGGTGGCCATCGGACCGCCCATAATGATGAAGTTCTGCGCCGAGACCACCCGGCCCTTCGGCGTCCATACCCTGGTGAGCCTCAATACCATCATGGTCGACGGCACCGGCATGTGCGGCGGCTGCCGGGTAACCGTGGGCGACGAGACCAAGTTCGTCTGCGTCGACGGCCCCGAATTCGACGCTCACCTGGTTGATTTCGATAACATGATGCTCCGTCAGAAAGCCTATAAGAAGCACGAACAGGAAGCCGCTCACCGTTGCAACATCGGCTTGAAAGGCAATGCCGAAGGCGTGGTAAAAGCCGGCGAGGGAGAAGCGAAATGAGCGGTGCAATAGAACATCACGATTACAAGACCCCCGATACCCTGGCCTCGGAAGCCATTAAAATCTGGGGCGAATATAAAGACCGTCAGGATGAACTCAAGGTCAAGGACCGCATCGGCATTCCCCAGATGGACATGCCCGCACAGGATCCCATCGAGCGGGGAAAAAATCAGAGCGAGGTGGCCCTGGGCTACTTCGAGGATCAGGTGAAGGTCGAGGCCCTGCGCTGCCTGCAGTGCAAAACCGCACCCTGCATCAAGGGCTGCCCGGTGGGTATCGATATCCCCGCATTTATCCAGAAGGCCCTGGACGGTGACTATCAGGCTTCGGTGGATACCATCAAGGAAAGCAGTCTGCTGCCGGCGATCTGCGGGCGGGTCTGCCCCCAGGAAGTGCAGTGCATGGAGTACTGTACGGTTGGCAAGAGTCTGAAGGATCCCATGAAGTCGGTGGCCATAGGACGTATAGAGCGCTACGTGGCTGACTGGGAACGGGAGCGGGGCAATGTCAGAATTCCCGAGATCGGCCCCGACAGCGGCTTCAAGGTCGGCGTGGTCGGTTCGGGCCCTGCGGGGCTCACTGCCGCTGCGGACCTGCGCAAGGCCGGTCATCAGGTGGAAATTTTCGAAGCCTTCCACAAGCCCGGCGGAGTAATGATTTACGGTATCCCCGAATTCCGGCTGCCCAAGGCCATCGTGGAAAAGGAAATCGCCACCCTCGAGGCCATGGGAGTTAAGTTCCACCTGAACTTCCTGATCGGCCGGACCCGGACCATCGAAGACCTGATCGCGAAGGATGGTTTCGATGCGATATTCATCGGCTCCGGCGCGGGGCTCCCACGTTTTATGAATATCCCGGGAGAAAACCTGGTCGGCGTCTTCAGCGCCAATGAATACCTTACCCGCAGCAACCTGATGAAGGCCTATGACAAGGAAAACGTCGATACGCCGATTTACCCATCGAAGAAGGTTGCGGTTCTCGGCGGCGGCAATGTAGCGATGGACGCCGCCAGAATGGCACTGCGCCTCGGCGCGGATGAAGTCAACGTCATTTACCGCCGGACCCGTGCTGAAATGCCCGCCCGGGCAGAGGAAATTGAACACGCCATGGAGGAGGGGATTATCTTCCACTTCCTCCACAATCCGACCCGTATCTTAGGGGACGAAGAAGGCAAGGTTCGCGCCATCGAGGTGCAGAAATACGAGCTGGGCGAACCCGACGACTCGGGCCGCCGTCGGCCCATCGCCATCGAGGGCAGCGAGTTCGAAATAGAGATGGACACGGTTATTCCCGCCCTTGGAAACGTCAGTAATCCGCTCATCCGCCAGACCACCGAGGATCTGGGCACAAACAAATGGGGCAATATCGTCGTCGACGAGGACAACCGGAGCACCATGGACCGGGTATACGCCGGAGGCGATATCGTTCTCGGCGCGGCGACGGTAATCCTGGCCATGGGCGAAGGGCGTCGGGCTGCTGCGGCCATCACCGAAGACTTGAAGGCGGGCAAATGGGGGTAGGCCAGGTGCATGCCGCGGAGAATGTCATAGAAACCATAAAGGCGCGCTTCGCCGATATCCGCTGCTCCCGGGTGGAGCAGGTCATCGGAACCATGGCGAACCCCGTGCGTTTTCACATCCTCTGCGCCCTCACCGAGCAGCCCTTTACCGTGTCCGAGCTGGTGGAAATCTGCGGGGCGACCACCTCAAACGTCAGCCAGCAATTGAAAATGATGTGGATGGCCGGATACCTTGATAAAACCCGCGACGGCAAGCAAATCAGGTATCGACTGAAGGATGACCGCATCCTGAAAATGATCCGCTTCCTCGAGGACATTTACCAGCCCGAAGGGGAAGGGTGCGCGGATCCGGATTGAAGCATATGCTTGTGCGACAATCAGAATATACTGTCGGGCCGCAAGAATCTGCGCCGGATCACCATAGTGTGGTCCGGCGTTTTCATTGAATAGGGTTAAGAAGGCCGTCCGCTGATCGCCGGCTTTGAACAGAGCGTTGTGATCGAGCCTGTGGGCATCGATGGGAAAACGCCATAGCCCGATCTTTCGGTCATACCCCTACCATACCCATGATGGCGGAGATAAACGCTATCCATGTACCTCATTAGTTCCTCCCGCTGGTAACCATCTTTTCCACGTATCTGGTTTTTCGATCGAGGCTCAAACGCATCCGCCGGTTTTTCTGAACACTCCCGTTATACGAACGTCTCTTCCACAGTGGGTAGACATCTTGACATAACTTATACAAACATGTATAACTTATACATGAATGTAAAAAATAAACCCATGCGGGCCGATAAGGCCAGGAAACATGTGGAAATTCTCAGCGCGGCGGCAAAGGTCATTAACTCTGCCAATGCCGATGTTATTTCCCTGGAAGAAATCGCCCAGGCGGCTCAGGTCACCCGGGCAACGATTTACAACCACTTTTCTTCCCGGGAACAGCTGCTGGTGGAAATGGTGCTGCCCGCGCTGGAATACCTCGACCAGGGCATCCTGGAGGTCGAGGAGCGGCAGACCGGTCTGGACGGCCTGGCGAACCTGCTCTGCGATCTCTTTGAGAATTTCCGGGGAATTCTTGAGATTCAGAGTTGCGCCACTCTTCGCGAAAATCAGGCTCTCCGTGAGGCGTATCTGAGATTCCGGGAACACTTCCTGCGTTTTTTAGGGAGAATCCCCGGTCTTAATGAGGATCAGGGGCTGGTGCCGGCGATGAGGATCATCGGCGAAACTTATATCCCGATCCTGCGGGTCCTCAACGAAAACGAAGCGGATCCATCCAGAGTCCGCAGCCAATTTAAAAATATCCTCAAAGGAATGGTGCTCGTATGAAAAAACGATCTCTTGCTTTATTGTTTTCCGTGGTGTTTATGGACATGGTCGGTTTCGGATTTATTATCCCGATTCTTCCGGATTACATCAGTACCATGGGTGCCACCCAGGACCTTCTGGGTCTGGTATTGGCGGTATACGCCTTGGGGCAGTTCATCGCTGCGCCGGTGGTCGGCGCTCTCTCGGACCGGTTCGGCCGGAAACCGCTTCTGCTGTTGAGCATCGGAGGGACCTTCGCCAGCCTCCTGCTGCTGGGCTTTGCGAAGGCGCTGCCGCTCATCGTCATCAGCCGCCTGCTGGACGGCCTGACCGGGGGGAATATAACGGTGGCCCAGTCGTATATCGCAGACAGCACCGGGCCGGAAGACCGGGCGAAGGGGCTCGGCCTGATCGGAATGGCCTTCGGCCTCGGATTCGTCCTGGGACCCCTGTTCGGCGGCTTGCTGGTTTCCATCAACCTCTCCGCACCGGAGTTTATCGCCGCGGGCATCGCGGCGCTGAATCTCATCATCACCGCCTTTGTGCTCCCCGAATCCCTGCCAGCCGAAAAGCGACAGGGTACCCGAAGCATATCCATCCTGAACATCAAAGCTTTTCGCCAGGTCTTCTCCATGGCAGACATCCGCCGATATCTGGGAATCATCTTCTTCTACACCCTGGCATTTAACATGTTCGAGACCATGTTCAGTTCACACAGCATGCTGGCTGTGGGACTCACTCCCCAGATCAGGGGCCTGGTGCTGGCATATATGGGCATTCTTATTGCGGTAATGCAGGGCGGCATCGTGGGCAGGCTTACCAAAAAGTACCATGCCCGGGGACTCCTGCGCTTTTCCAACGCCTTGCTCATTGTTTCAATGCTGGGCTGGGCGTTTACCGACGAGCTGTGGCAGCTGTTCATCGTGGTTACCCCGATTTCCGTCGGGGCGGCGATACAGAACGTCGTACAGAAAAGTCAGTTGTCCCTGGCGGTGGATGACCGCCATCAGGGGATGGCCCTGGGCGTGTCGGCATCCCTGGAGAGCATCAATCGGGTTATCGCTCCGATCATCGGCGGCCTGCTTCTCAGCAGGGTCGGGCTATGGGCGCCGGGGATTGCGTCGGCAGCGGTATTGCTGGTGACAATGATCCTGATCCTGGGAATTCCCCGGCGCAAGGTGGCGCATGCCGACGCGCCGGGACCTTCTACGCTCGCCGCCCCTGCCCGCTGCCGCCACCGTCCGTTCG
>CAWZYW010000248.1:0-4607 GCA_963966255.1 uncultured Salinispira sp.
CGACAGTCCCGATTGGCGATCCGTTCGCTTGCCTCGCTTGGCATACCCGTGGATATCCATCTCATTCTGGGGCTTCCGGGAGCGCCCCCGCGGGAGAATCCCGCTGATGAAATCAATGCCCTCCCGGTATCCATGGTGAAATTCCATCAATTCCAGATAGTCGACGGGAGCAGCTGGGCGCGCCGCTATCGCCTTATCAGCAATACGTCCGATGAGGCCTGGTCCGAAACTGAGCCCGGGGCAGGGAAGATAAGCGCCCTGGACAGGGATTTGTTGCATGCAGCGCGTTTCAGCGTTGATGATTATCTTCAAAGCCTGGTTCCGATTATCGCCGAGCTCTCTCCTGACACAAGCATCGGGAGGCTGGCCGCCGATTCTCCGCGGGATCTGGTGCATGCTCATCCGAGCTGGCAGAACACCAAAAACTTCCGCATAACGGAGCTATTGAGGCAGCGGCTCGCATCGGCGTCTTTGTACCAGGGGATTTATTATGATGGCTGAATCAGGATTGCCGATGATTGAGAACCGTGAGATGGAATCAGAGCGCCTTCGTCTTATTGCGATATTCGCGGCGTTCAGCATGTTCGCCGCGACCCTGGAGTATCTGTTCCCCCGGCCGGTCCCCTTCTTTCGCCTGGGCCTGGCAAATCTGCCCATTATCATGGCGTTTCACCTGCTGGATTTCAGATCCCTGATGGCTCTGACATTGCTCAAGGTCCTCGGTCAGGGGCTGGTCAACGGTACCCTCGCGAGCTACGTTTTTCTCCTGAGCCTGACCGGCTCGTTCGCTTCGGTGCTGCTGATGTACGGGTTGTTTAGGCTCCTCGGACGCCGAATCAGTTTCGTAGGGCTCAGCCTTGCCGGCGCCCTTGCGAGCAACAGCGTCCAGTCCCTCTTTTCGGTCCTGTTTATTTTCGGGCAGCAGGCCTGGGTAATTCTGCCCCTGTTTTACGGGCTGGGTTTCGCCGCCGGATTGGTGATCGGCTTTCTGGCCGAACTGGTATCCCGACGCTCGCTGTGGTTGTACCAGCGCTACGCAAGCGAGCCCCGGGCTTCGGACCGGCTCGAACTGAGCAGGCATTATCGCAGCGACGGCAGTTCTTCCGATCCGGTCCCGCCACCTGCTCCCAATGATGATGCCGGCACGAAACAAGACTCGTCAGAAGGGCATGCGGCACCGTCTGGACCCGAAGCCGGACAGCCCCGGTCGCGCAGGCGCCGTTCCTCATTTCGCCTGCTGCCGCCGATTCTCGCCCGGCGCCTGTCTACTCCCGGGGCCTTTGCCGCCGGGCTGCTGAGCCTGCCCATGTATCTTCTGGTCACTGATCCGCTGCCCCGGCTGGCACAGGTTGTCATTCTCGGCCTGTTGACCTTGCTGGCGGGAAAACGCCTGCTGTACGCGTATTTTTTCTTTCTCGTCCTTTCGGTAACGTTTTTCCATCTGCTGATACCCCAGGGCCGGGTTTTGTTCACCATCGGCACCCTTTCGGTCACCGAAGGCGCGCTGTTTGCCGGGATATATCGGGGAACCACCATTATCGGCCTGGTATTCATTTCCCTCTTTTCGATTCGCCGTGACCTGTATATCCCCGGAACCTTCGGAAGGCTGGTTTCCCGGACCCTGCGCTATTTCGAGCATATTTACGAGTACCGCAAGTCCGCAAGCATCGGCGGCCTGGTCGCCCGCCTTGACCGGGTACTGTTCGAGCTGACCGAGCGTCCCCCGGAAGAGGACGAAGCGAAGCCTGCCCGTCGCTGGCCCCTGGCGGGAGACTGGCTGTTTATACTTCCGATTGTACTTCTCATGGCTCTGCCGGTCATATGGCAATACCTGGCTTAAACGGGAAAAAGTGATGCTATACTGCATATAGTATAGGAGGGGCGGGGATTCCCGTCCGTCAGTTACGGTCCTACAGGAGAAGCCATGAATGCATTCTTGTCTCATCTTTAAAGCGAACTAAAAAACATCAAGGATTCCGGTCTCTGGAAAGAGGAGGCTGAAATCACCAGCCCCCAGGATGCCCATTTCACACTGGGCGGGAAGTCCGGGGACTATATCAATTTCTGTTCGAATAACTACCTGGGACTGAGCGACCATCCCGATATCGTGGCTGCGGCAGGCCAAAGCCTGGAGAGCCGGGGATTCGGCATGAGCTCGGTGCGATTTATTTGCGGTACCCAGGATCAGCATCGGGTTCTCGAATCCCGTCTTGCCGATATGCTGGGCCAGGATGACGCGATACTTTATTCATCCTGTTTTGATGCCAACGGCGGACTGTTCGAAACCCTGCTCGGTCCTGATGATGCCATTGTCAGTGACGAGCTGAATCACGCCAGCATTATCGACGGGGTACGGTTGTGCAAGGCGAAACGTTTTCGCTACAGGAACCGGGATGTCGCGGACCTGCGCGCCCGCCTTGCCGAGGCCCGGGATGCCGGGGCGAGGCATGTGCTGATAGCCACCGACGGGGTTTTCAGCATGGACGGAACCGTCGCCCCTCTGGATGCCATCTGCGATGCTGCCGAGGATTTCGGCGCGCTGGTAATGGTTGATGACAGTCACGCGGTGGGTTTCGTCGGCGATAGCGGAGCCGGCACTCCCGAGCTGTTCGGGGTTAGCAATCGGGTGCACATCATCACCGGCACCCTGGGCAAGGCCCTTGGTGGAGCCTCCGGGGGATATACTGCGGCGAAGCAGCCCGTGGTCGACATGCTCCGGCAGCGGAGCCGGCCCTACCTCTTTTCCAACTCCCTTGCTCCGCCCATCGTAGCCGCCAGTTTGCGGGCCCTTGATCTCCGGGAGCGCCACCCGGAAATCCGGGAAAAATTGTGGGAAAACACCGATTATGTCCGAAGCGCCCTGCAGCAAATGGGTTTCGAGCTTCCGGACATTCCCCATCCGATTATTCCGATAATGTTCTTCGATGAGAAAAAGGCTGTGGATGCCGCCGCGGCAATGCTCGAGCGAAGAATTTACGCAGTGGCTTTCAGTTATCCCGTTGTGCCCAAGGGTTTGGCCCGGGTACGGGTTCAGATCTCCGCAGCGCATAGCCGTGAGGATCTCGATGAGCTGGTATCTTGTATCAGGACTCTGAACGGGTAAACTGAATTTTCTTATGTGATGTATTGGAGATGTCAGTCAAAGGTTAATTGCGCTTGACAAAGCACCGACGATCTCCTAATTTTGAAGTACAACTCTAGAGAGGAGGGAAAGTATGCAAATCGTACTTTTCGTATCCCTGCCTCTTGCGGGTGTAATTCTAGGTTGGACCATACGCTGGCTTTATGCCAGATTTCAGCTCACCTCTTCTGAGCAAAAGAGTGAGCGTCTTAAACGAGATGCCGTTAAGGAAGCCGAAGCCCTGAAAAGGGAATTGGTGTTAGAAACGAAAGATGAACTGTTACAAGAGCGAAATCAGCAGGAACGGGAATTCCGTGAACGCCGACAAGAACTCAACAAAATCGAAAAACGACTTCTCCAGAAAGAAGAAAACCTAGATGAAAAAGTGGCTTATGTCGAGAAGACCCAGGCCACTTTTACAGACCGCGAGGGCAAAATCAGCGAGCGTGAACGCGAGCTGGATCGACAGGAAGACAACTGGCGCAACGAACTCGAACGAGTTTCGAGCCTGACCAGAGAGGAAGCGAAAAAGCTCATCATTTCCTCCCTGGAAGACGAGGCGCGTCATGATGCTCAGGGCCTGATTCACAAGATAGAACAGGAAGGTCAGCTCACCGCCGAGCGCAAGGGACGGGAGATACTCATCTCCACCATCCAGCGAATGGCCAGCGAGGTGAATGCAGAGGTAACCGTCGCTTCGGTGAGTCTGCCCAACGATGAAATGAAGGGCCGGATCATCGGTCGGGAAGGCCGGAATATCCGGACCCTGGAAACCCTTACCGGCGTGGATATTATCATCGATGATACCCCCGAAGCGGTGGTGGTTTCCTGCTTCGACCCCGTGAGGAAGGAAATTGCCCGACGGAGTCTGGAGCGTCTGATCAGCGATGGTCGGATACACCCGACCCGTATCGAAGAAGTGGTACAGAAGGTCACCCAGGAGATCAGCCAGCACATCTTCGAGGAAGGTGAGAAGGTGCTCTTTGATCTTGGCATTCATCACATGAAGCCCGAGGGTATACGCGGCATCGGACGGCTGGTATTCCGTACCAGCTACGGGCAGAACGTGCTGGCCCACTCCAAAGAGGTTGCGGTCTTCGCCGGGATGATTGCAGCGGAAGTCGGTGCCGATACTGAAGTCGCGCGCCGAGCTGGTTTGCTTCACGATGTCGGCAAGGGCATAGAATCCGATGGCGACTCGAATCATGTTGAGCTGGGTGTGGAACTTGCCAAACGCATCGGCGAAGATGAGAAAGTGATCAACGCCATTGCGAGCCACCACGGCGACGTACCCCATAGTTGCGTGGAATCGGTAATCGTTCAGATCGCAGACGCCTTGAGCGCCTCCCGTCCGGGAGCCCGCCGGGAAACTCTTGATAATTACATCAAGCGTCTCGAAAATCTTGAAAAGATCGCCGAGGATTTCGAAGGCGTAGACAAGGCATACGCAATCCAGGCCGGTCGCGAACTGCGTATCATGGTCGAC
>CAWZYW010000249.1:0-4578 GCA_963966255.1 uncultured Salinispira sp.
CCGGGGCTCTGGTGGGCGCCGCCCTGCCGTACCTGTTCAGCGGCATCCTCATCGAAGCGGTTGCCAAGGCAGCCCGCAAAATGGTTCAGGAAGTTCGGCGCCAGTTCAAGGAGAACCCGCTTATTCTCACCGGAGAAGAACGGCCCAATTACCGCGAATGTATCGAAATCAGTTCGGCAGGCGCTATTTCCGAAATGAAGGTTCCCGCCCTGATTGCCGTCCTGACTCCCATCGCCTCCGGCTTCCTGCTCGGTCCCACCTTCGTCGGCGGCCTGCTCATCGGTACCACCCTGAGCGCGATTATGCTGGCCCTGTTCACCGCCAACTCAGGCGGCGCCTGGGATAACGCGAAGAAGTACATCGAGCAGGGGCATCACGGCGGTAAGGGCTCGGAAGCCCATTCTGCGGCGGTAATCGGCGACACCGTCGGCGATCCGCTGAAGGACACCGTCGGCCCGTCCCTGGACATCCTGATCAAGATCATGGCGGTCATTTCCCTCATTACCGTATCTATTTTCCAGCGCTACAACCTGCTGGACCTGTTTTTCTGATATGACCCTGAAGACTCAAATCGACGGCGGCTCCCGACGGGGCCGCCGTTTTAATCTGGCCAGGCGCATCGATCCGATATAGGATTACGCCCATGGAACAATCCGTGAGACCAGAAGCAATAATAGCTGACATCTACTCCCAGATAAACGAACAGAGAAGCATCGGTCAGGCTCCCAAAGAAGTCCTCATGAACCTGAAGGATTATCGACTTCTGGACTGGTATCGGAATTTCCTGGGAGATGCGGAGAACTCGGCTCATGAGTACCTGGGCCAGTATGAGATATTCGGGCTTGAAATATTGATAGAAGCGGTGGAGAGGCCGGTGGTGCGTTAATTGGAGATCACGCTCCCTATTCGGTCGCGTCGGAATCGAGCTTCGAGTCCAGTATATTGCGAAAAAAAAAGCTTCAGACACCTAACGGTATCTGAAGCTTTTCAGCTCCCCCACCTGGACTCGAACCAGGGACAAATAGATTAACAGTCTACTGCTCTACCAACTGAGCTACAGGGGACCGTCCTTATGACGAAGGCTAATGTAACGGAATGAGAAATTTGTGTCAATATTTATTGAATACATTTGGCGGGAAATTGTTTCGTGGAAGGGCAGGCGGTCTACTCGACTTCGAAGGGGGTGAGGCTGAATGCCGCAGAACCTTTGCGGACCCAGAGCTTCATGACCCTGAGTGATTCACCTTCGAAGCTGACGAGGTTTTCCATGTCCTCAACGTGCATGATGTCTTCCAGGGCGAAGTCATAGCATATCTGCTCGTCTCCTTCGATGACGCCGCTGAGCAGGAGAATCCGGTTCGGATCATACGGATGTTTGCGGGGCGAGCCCTGATATGCCGCGCCGTCCCTGG
Organism: uncultured Salinispira sp.; assembly: GCA_963966255.1. Lineage (GTDB taxonomy): Bacteria > Spirochaetota > Spirochaetia > DSM-27196 > Salinispiraceae > Salinispira. The sequence goes on from CAWZYW010000249.1 coordinate 1,413, forward strand.
AGTAATCGCTTTTACTGCGGATTTCGGGAAGCTGATTTTCAACGGGGAACCAGGTCAGATACCTCATTCGAACACCTCCTGGAAGCGAGAGCGGTATGCTCATGGGATTACATTACATTGTAGTGGGTATCAGATGATTTTTCCATGAATCAGCTGATTCAGGACGGGCAAGTACTCCCGCTCGGGGTTCTGGACTACCAGGTCGTAACCGCTATCCAGTTTCTGCAGCTTGAGATCGAGCTGAAGCCGGTAATCGCCGATCTTCACCCGGCTGCCCTTCAGGAGGGTGCCGACCGGCAGATCGCTCAAGTCCCGGTCTTTTTCCGGAGAGAACTCGATACTGTCGGGATCCACCGCATGAACGGTTCCGCGGATCAGCTTAAGGCTTAAGGGGTGGGTCATAATCAGGGAGATCGTCGAGGGGTTTTCTGCGACGAATCGGTATTGGGAGAAGTCCATCGTTCCGGACCCGGATGAAAGGGACGGGGATTGCGCTCCGCTCGCTGAGACCGTATGGCCCTCTGAATCGGAGGAAGCGCTGATCTCGGGAGCCGGAAAGCGTTGCAGGACGGCGCGAATCACGTCCTCCGCTTCTGGGCTGCCGAGACCCTGTTGAATGATATCCGTAACCTGCAGGGCCCTGGCCTTATCGGCTTCTTTTTCTTCGATGGTATGGTTGGCAAACAGGACCATTATCAGACCGTCCAGGGCCGGGATACCGCTGGCGAAGGGTATGAGGGTTTTCCAGTGCCTGGGGAAATCGATGATGCTCCAGATGATCACATCGGGGAGAATCTCCTCGATATTGTCGATGGCTTTTAAGGGGTGAACATAATGGAACAGCAGGACGTCTGAGCGTCCCGCCGATGCGATGTTCGATTCAAGCTTTTTGAAGTCTGACAGTTCCGGACTGACCAGTAGGATTTTCATTATTCCGTCCCGAGATTGATTACCTGATATCGGACAATATACCAGATTCCGTCCCGTCTTTCGAGCTCATAATTAAAACGTTTGATTTCTACGTATTCGCCCTGGTCATAGCGCTGCTCCACCGTGACGCTGCCCCGGCTGGGGGTGTAACTGGTCTGCTGGATGCGATAATTCAACGGGATCAGGCTGATGCCCTCGGGGGTGGCGCTGTTCCAGATTTCATCACGGTATTCTTCCAGCACTTCCTGCCGGCGCAGAGCTGAAAGCCTGGAATATTGTTCGGCGCGCTGGGGCTGATCGGTGTATAGACGTTCCACATCCAGATATTGCAGGAATTGCTGCTGCCTGGATCGCATCCGTGCTTCGAGCATGTATGCAACCACTTCATCCGGAGGCAGGGCGGCCTGTTCCATCTGCTCCATTACCGCCTCTTCCATACGGATCTCGCTGGATTCGTCCCTGCGGAATCCCTCACGCACGGAAATGGTGAGGGTGTTCGACGTCAGCATTTCCTGGCCCATGGTTCCCCGGAGTTCCGGATAAAAACGCGCATGCACCATGAATATTCCGTTATCCAGGCTGCGATAGTTGGCGATGTCCTCTATGAAAGACAGCTCTTCTCCTGGAAGAAGATCCACATCCCGATAACTGACTCTTTGCGAGTCATTTATCCTTGTGATAAAATACCCACTCGGTTCGGCGCTGCTGTTATCCATTCCCCGGACATCGAAATCGAGATTGTGAAGCCGTTGATCCGCGAGTCTGAAACGGTAGGTGTGATCGCTTTCGTTGCTGATGGTCAGACGTACCTGGATCGGATCATCGGGGAAGTAAATGCGCTGGTCGTAGAGCCGTATGCTGAGCTCGACTCCGTCGGCGGCAACTGCCGGAGATAGGATCAACAGGAACAGGGCGATGCCCGTTATGCAAAAAATTCCGATTCTATTCATTGGCGATTCGATCTCCCTGAATTTCTACTAGGATTATCGGTTATATTTATGAATTCATTATTGTATTCCGGCATATCCGCCGAGCTCAAGAAGCACCGCCCCTATAAAGAGCTGTTTGAGGCGATTAAGGCCAAAAGATTCCCATTACACCTTCATGGCGTTCACGGCGGGCTGTCTTCGGTGTTGTTTTCCAAACTTCGGGAACGGGGCGGCTCTCCGGTGTTGGTGGTCATGCCCACCGAGCGCGAAGCCCAGCGGCTGGCCCGGGATGTGGCGGGTTTCGGCTTTAATCCGGCGATTCTGCCGTGGTGGGAGACGGTTCCATACCGCGGAGTCCCCCGGAACTCCCCGGTGTTCGGTCAGCGACTTCGGGTGCTGGACGGCATGCTCGACGGCTCTCTCGATCTGATTTTCACGGGGATCCGGGCGTTTCTCTCTCCGCTTCCCCCGCCGGAATATCTTAAATCGGGATATCTTGCGGTAAAGAAAGGCATGACCTTCGATCCCCAGGAATTTGCCCGACGTCTGGTTGACAATGGGTATTTTCGGGTCCAGCGGGTCTCGGTTCCCGGAGAATTCGCCCTGCGGGGCGAGGTCTGCGATGTGTTTATGCCCGGGGATGACAACCCGGTGCGTATCGTGTTCGGCTGGGACGAGATCGAGGAGATCCGGCGTTTCGACGTCGGAAGCCAGTCCTCCCTTGAGATCCTGGGGTCGATATCCCTGCGGCCCAGCCGGGAACTGGTCTGGGACGACGAACGGATCGCCGCTCTGCGGAAAAACGCCGGTCAGTTGTCCGAATTGAAGGATCGGGTAGATGAAATCGTCGAAGGCTGGATCGAGACCCTGGCCGAGGGTCACGAGCGGTACTTTCCCCTGGCATTCGCCCCTGAGGAGCGGGCCTCGATCCTGGATTACCTCGGGGACAAGGTAATCACCGTTTTTACGGACTACGAGCGTTGCTATTCAGCGGAAGAAAGCCTGCAACGGGAATACGGCGCAATGTACCGGAAGTTGCGCCATCAGGAACCCCTGCCCAGACCGGAGCGTATTCTCATGCCTCTGGAAGAGCTTGAAAACAGCTCCAGCGCCCTCATTCGCATGCCGCTGCTGCGTTCGACCCGGCCGGAGGACCACGGCGCTGCCGAAGCTGCGGAGAGCCCTGCGGAATCCCTGCTCGAAGAAGTTACTCCCATCGACCGCAGCACCCGGCCTGAGCTGCTGCCTGCTGCCAGCGAGATCCGTTTCGACTCCGACGGCTCACGGGCATTTTTCGGAAACATCAG
>CAWZYW010000250.1:0-4575 GCA_963966255.1 uncultured Salinispira sp.
TTGGTTGCCCCCCAGGGTGTCGTTTGCCGGGCGGTTAATTCACAGCGGCGGTCCCGCCTCCTCCATCCGCCTCCCCACCAATTCCGAGGAAACCCGGCCCCTGTTGCCTTGCGCGGTTCCCCGGAGGGCGCGGGTCCCCCAGTACGCCGCCGGAACCACCGCCATTCCCGCCGGCGGGCTGTACCGCAGCCTCCCCGTGTACCGCCAGGATACCCTGGTGTTCGGCTATTCTCTGATTCCCGGCGAGCTGGTGCATCCCCTGTTTCTCCTGCGTATTCCCGCCGGCTCCGAGGGTTCTTATTTCGAGATCGGCGGTGATTCCCTTTTGGCCGACGGCGAAGGCGCATACCTGGGCTTTTCGGCCATCGACGAGGACTTGCCTGCCCAGGGGAGTCATCAGATCGACGGACGGATTCTGGACTGGCTGCAGTCAGAGGACGACCTCCGCTATTCCCGCAGCTTCTCACCCCAGAGGATACGTCGGGAGAGCCCTTCCACCAGCACGGAAATCGGTGTGGGGGATTCGGTGTACTGGGGTCGGGGCGGCACCGGGCTTGATCGCCTGCGGCTGGCCCTGGATGATGATTTCTTCTACGGCATGGCCAGTTCCTATCAGGAAATTCAGGACGGACTGAGCCTGCTTTTGTATTTTTACCAGGAGCGGAGCGAAAGTTCCCTGAATCTGTACGCCATTGAGGTGCCTATTGCAGGCGATACCGGCCATGTCTTATTGTGGAGGGGAGAGCGCAGCGTCGAAGTGGTGGGGAATTACCATCGTGGGGACTTTTTCTTCGAGTTCCAGGTAAACCGCGAGTATCTGCCCAGGGAAATCCAGCAATCCCTGGAGGGTTTGCAGGACGGGAGCTTTGACGTTTCCACGGGCTTTACCGACGGGGCGATCTACGAAGAATTTTTATTCGGCAATGTGCCGTTGAATAATCGATTTGATGATTGGATAAGAGGGGTCAGATGAGCAAGGTTCATTTTTTTTGCGAGCACTGCGGCAAGGAGGTAAGGGCCCGGGACAAGGTCTGTCCTCACTGCGGTAAATTTTTCTCCCAGGTTCGTTGTCCCGAATGCGATTATCAGGGGCCCGCAGAACACTTCGCCATGGGCTGTCCCCAGTGCGGATACTCGGGCCATGGAAAGGTCGAGGCGGTATACGAAGACGTCGACGTGGGTTCGTCTTCCGGCAAAAAGCCGCCGAGCTATCTGAAGAAATCGTCGAGCCCCATTCCCGACTGGATTTTCGGTCTTGTGGGCGTGGTGTTCTTTCTTGTTTTCGTAGCCATGGTCGTGGTCTTTTTTATTACCCAATAGGAATGCGATAGATGCCGGGCGGTCGTAATCGAATAATAGATATACGGGCTTTTTTCACAACCGTCCGGGGGCTTTTCTCCGATTTCAGGCGCGAAAAGCTGTTTTCCCTGCTGCTGGTTTTCTTCGCCGTGGTGATCCTCGGCGGCATCCTGGTGTTCTTCATCGAGCGTCTGATGGAGGTGAGCCAGTTCGAGAATCCCTTCGATGCCCTCTGGTGGGGCATGGTGACCCTCACCACCGTTGGGTATGGGGATTTCTCACCGGTGTCGGGGGCCGGCCGCCTGGTGGCCATCCTGATGATGCTCAGCGGCATGGTCCTTGCTAGCATCCTGTCGGGAACCATCGCGTCTATATATGTCGAACGGAAAATTCGGGAGGGCAAGGGTTTGCAGGACATCAACTACAAGAATCATATTATCCTGGCTGGCTGGAACCGCTACGCCAAGGGATTGATAGAATCGCTGATCAGTCAGTTCCCGCCGGAGGAATGCAAGCTGGCCCTCATCAGCGAGATGACTCCGGAGGCCTTCGACGAGATTCGGGTGGGTTTCCCCGACCTGGAGGTGAAATTCGTCCGGGGGGATATCGCCAATGAATCGGTGCTCCGCCGGAGCAATATCGTCGCCGCCCGGACTTGCATCATAATCCCCGACGAATCCGGAGGGAAATCATTCCTGGCCGCCGATGACAAGACCATTCTGTCGGCCCTGGCGGTGAAGAGCCTCAACCCGGAAATCCACCTCACTGCCCAGATTATCCACGATCAGAATGCCACTCATCTCCAGCGGGCCCAGGTCGATGAAATTATCTACGGCGACGAAATCATCCGTCACATCCTTTCCAACTCTACCATGGTCCATGGAATTCCCGAGCTCCTGAAGGAGATGCTCGATCCCAACAGCAGCAAACGGCTCCATCTGGAGTCGATCCCCTCGGAATTCACCGGAAAGAGCTTCAAGGAATTCGCCATGAAGATGCTTGAGGATGACAAGGGGATCTGCATCGGCATTCTCAGCGAGGAGAAGTCCATCGGTCTGGTGGATATTCTCAGCGAAGATTCCTCGGGTATCGATGCGTTTATCAAGCGGAAGTTCCTGGAAGCGGAGATCAATCTGGAGGAAGAGCAGGATGTGAGTCTGAGCATCAATCTCAACCCGGGTTCGGCATATTCCATCAAGGCTGATGATTCGGCATTCGTCATCGGAGGCCAGTCATGAGTACCGTAAGCAAGGCCGAATTAAGCGCCCTGAAGAAGATCAACATTCTCAAGGATTTAAGCGACGAAGAATTGAAAAAGGTGATTTCGAAGACCCGGCGCCTGGAAGCCCCCACCGGCACCGTGCTTATGGAAGAGGGCAGCGTGGGAGACACCATGTACTTCTTCGTGAAGGGCGTGGTTGATATCACCAAGAATCTCACCCTCAAAGTGGCTTCCCGGGGCTTCGAAAACGTGGAGAAGTCCATGGTGAAGCTCGACTCGAACATCGTTTCGTTTTTCGGGGAAATGGCCATGATCGACGAATCGCCCAGGAGTGCCAACGTCACCGCCGCCACCGACTGCCTCCTGCTTGAAATCAGCAAGGCCGATTTCGAAGCCCTCTGCGACGACGATCCGATTATCGGTCTGAAAATGCTCCGGCGGATCTCTCAGGTGTTGAGTCGAAACGTCCGAAAAGGTAATGAGGACGTGTTGAAACTGACCACCGCCCTGAGCATCGCCCTTTCCCGGCAGTAAGCCCGCCGGGAGTGCCCCCGGCGTTGCGTACATCAGCGGTGGCTTCAACCGGCGGACGAATATGATACGATTGACAGTAAAACGGGTTTTTTCTTTTCTGATATTCCTTCTCGTTCTCTATGCGGGCATCGGCTCCCAGGAGGTCGGGGGCGGTTTTTCCGATGCTCCGGAGGTTCCGGGCAGCGAGGCCGATGTACCGGCTCCCCAGCCGCTGCCGCGTTCCTTCGGCTCCATGGTCCTGGGTATTTCCCTGGAGCAGGCCAAGGAAGATTTGCAGACCGATTCGCTGTTTTCCTACCGCGGCGATCCGGACATCAGCTTCAGCCCGGTGGACAGCCAGCCCATCATCCGGGCCGACGGCCTGGCCTATCTGGATGCCGGGATATTCCAGTTCCACGAAGACGCCCTGTATTCCATCACCCTGCAGATCGACCCCGAGCAATTGGATTATTTCACCATGTACTCGACCCTCACTGCGAAATACGGCGATCCCGATTATCTGGACCCTCAGCAGAGTTACTGGGAGCGAAACGGTGTCCGCATGATTCTGGAAAAGCCGGTGACGGTGAAATATCTGGATATGGATGCTTTTACCGCCATCCGCGAGGCCGGGGCAGCACAGGAGAGCGTGAGCGACCTGTCCAGGGAAATCTTTCTGGATAATTTCTAGGCCTATCTGATATACTTCCGGCAATCGATGTTTTCCGCCGGAGGTGACCGCAGGTGCGCAGGTTCGTTTTCCCAACGCTAATGTTTATTGCACTGATTCTCAGTTCATGCCAGACCCAGGATGTGTTGTACCCCCTGGAACTGGGCAGCGACACGGTCTACGTAGAGATTGCGGACAGCCCCGCGGAACGCCAGCGGGGGCTGATGTATCGGGAAACCCTCGAGCCCGACAGGGGCATGCTCTTTATTTTCGAGTCCAGCCGAATGCTTTCCTTCTGGATGCGCAATACCTACGTCGACCTGAGCATCGCCTATATTGCCGACGACGGCACCATCATCGACATTCTGGATATGTACGCCCTGGATGAAACCTCGGTTCCCTCCAGCGCACCCGCCCGCTTCGCCCTGGAACTCAATCAAGGTGCCTTCGATCGTCTCGGAGTATTCGAGGGAGACCGCATAGATCTCAGCGGCATTCCCGGCACGGATTAGGTTTTCCCGCAGCTTGCCGAAGTGGTCTCCGGAGCGTCCGGGGCCCTATTCTTCCGAAGCGCTCAGTTCGGGAAAGAGCTCGAGCACCGGCTTTTCGCCGGGCTGCGACGGGGCTTTCACAAGCTTCTCGATGCGGCCTTCCACCGAACTTAATTCCTTTTCCAGGCTCTGAGCCAGTCGAATCCCTTCTTCGAAGAGGCTGGTGGCTTTTTCGAGCTCTACTTCGCCGCCGCGAATGGCCTCGCTGATTTCTTCCAGGCGCTTCAGACGCTCTTCGAAACTTCCGGTTTCCGATTCCTTCGGGGGGATATTTTTCGCTTTTTCGCCCATATAGTATCCTTTGATGTTACCGCGGCGGG
>CAWZYW010000251.1:0-4541 GCA_963966255.1 uncultured Salinispira sp.
ACCAGAAGGGATATTCCCGATCTGGTGGTCCTCTCGGTTCCGGAGATAATCCCGGAAGTGAATATCGAAAGCCTGGGAGTTATTTCGATTCAGGAAAGCTAGAACTAGATAGAGATTTATGATATACAGGATAATGGGTGGGGAAGAATGAGTTACGAATATTTTACTGAGATTGCATCTTCATACCGCGAAGCAGAGGATTTGGTGACTCAGAAGTACGGGGAGCGGGCGACCATTCTCCAGCGGCGTCAGAAGCAGGTCGGCGGATTTCTGGGTATGTTCCGCAAAGATGCAGTTGAGGTCAGCGGATATGTCAGCCTGGAGCCGGTGCGGCGCGCTTCCACCGCAGCGGCGATGCAGCGGGCCAGCGGGACCAGAAGAGTTCCGGCGCCGGTTTCCGGGCAGGGAGCAGCCGCGATGGCAGGCATGGCGGGGAACTACGGCGTTTCTTCGCCTGCATCTCGGGCATCCGGAGGTACGGTAAGCCCACAGATCGCTGCATCCGGTGGGGATCTCGAAAGCGCAAAAGAGCAGATCCTGCGTGCTGCGGGAGTCGCCGACTCCACCACCATGACGCGCATACTCGCGGAAATCCGGTCCCTCAGGGAAGATGTGAACCGCAGTTCCGAGGACAAATCCGACTCTCCCGAAGGTGAAATGACATCGATCAGGCAGATTCGGGATCTCCTGGAAGAAAACGAGTTCAGCACCCGCTACATCGAACACATTATGAAAAAATGCCGGGAATTGTCCATGGCCGACCTGGAGGATTTTTCACTGGTCGAACAGAAGGTTCTGGAATGGGTAAGCGAAAGCATCGATATCCACGATGATCTTCCCCGGGCACGGCCCCGGATCGTTGTCCTGGTTGGGCCGACAGGGGTTGGGAAAACCACTTCCATCGCCAAGTTGGCGGCTCAGTATCATCTTGGAAAAATCGACGGTAAGCGTCACTCGGTGCGGATCATCACCGTCGACAATTATCGGATCGGCGCAAAGAAACAGATTGAAACTTACGGGGAAATCATGAATATCCCCGTTGAATCGGCCGAGAGCCCCGAAGAACTGAAAAAGTGGATCGATTTGTATCACGATGTCGACATGATTTTTGTCGATACCATCGGTCGCAGTCCCAATGAGTTCGAAACCCTGGGCAGGATGAACAGTCTGCTGCAGGTCTGCGGAAACAGCGCAGAAGTGCACCTTGCCTTCAGCGCAAGCACCAGGGGTTCGGATATCCGAAGAATTATGCAGCAGTTTGAACCGTTCAATTATCAATCGGTGGTCGTTACGAAAACCGATGAAACCAGTAGCCTGGGCACCGTAATCAGCGGTCTCTGGGAAAAAAATAAGGAAGTGAGCTTTATCACCAATGGTCAGAGCGTTCCGCATGACCTGGTTTCGGCTGATAAATCGCAGTTCCTTAGACGGCTGACGGGATTCCGGGTGGACCAGGACCGTCTCGAAGATCAATACGCGACAGCACAAACGGAGTAGCATATGGCAGATCAGGCAGAAGCCTTACGGGAAATTATGAAAGGCAATACCCAGTTGGCGAGCTCGAAAACGAGAATTATTACCGTTGCCAGCGGAAAGGGCGGAGTGGGAAAGACCAACCTCTCAACGAATATCGCCATCGCCTATGCGAAACTCGGCAAACGGGTGGTGTTGATGGATGCCGACCTGGGGTTGGCAAACGTGAATGTGGTTCTGGGCATCATTCCGAAATACAATCTCTATCATCTCATCCGGAAACAGAAAACCATGAAGGATATCCTTATGGATACCCAGTACGGAATCCAATTGGTAGCCGGGGCAAGCGGATTCAGCAAGCTTGCCAACCTTTCGGAAGAGGAGCGGATGACCTTCATCAAGGAGCTGACGGAGCTGAGCAGCGCTGACATTATCATCATCGATGCAAGCGCTGGGGTCAATAACAACGTTCTATCATTTATCGCCGCCGCCGATGATGCGCTGATCGTCACAACCCCCGAACCCACGGCAATCACCGATGCATACGGGATCATTAAAATCATCGCAACCGAACTCGACAGCCTCGGTCTCAGCTTGAAACTCATCGTCAATCGGGTCTCCAGCGTAACTGAAGGGAAGAAAGTCGCCGAACGGGTAATCAATATCGCATCCCAGTTCCTGAATTTGAAAGTGGATTATCTCGGCTACGTGTTCGAAGATAGCGCCGTCAGGGATGCGGTGCGTCGGCAGAAACCATTTTCCGTAATCGAACCCAGGTCAAAGGCCGCGGCTTGTGTAAATCAGATAGTAAGCCGTCTGGAAAAGATCGAGTATCGGGAAGGCGGCGGCCTTGGCAGCTTTTTAAAGAAGCTGTTCAGCAGATAACGCTATGCCTCGGTATTGTTCCTGGCTTGGGAATCGGTTTTCCCGATTCGCGATTGACTGCGGAAAACTGTCGGTTGACCCGTTCCGGGATGTTGGCTTAATGTGTATTATGAGGGAAGTATTAGGGGTTTCATGGATAAGGCGATAGGCTTTGCCCTTAGAACTGCGTTGGTGGGTTTGGTCCTGGGATTATTGGGGGGCATTCTCGGTGGCGTGGAATTCGGGGTAATACTTCTGAGGATGCTGATCTCAGCTCTTATCGCCGGCGCATTGGGTGCCGGTGCCTATTTCGTAGTCCAGAAATTTCTGCCTGAGTTATTTAGTCTTTCCGTGAATGCTGATGAGGATAACCCCCTTGATCCCGGCCTGGGCGGAGATTTGAGCACCGCCGGATCAAACGTAAATATAGTGGTCGATGACGAAAGCGGACCGATCCCTCAGAACATAAATGATCAGGCTGAGGCCCTGAGGGATGAAGTGGCGAGCAGTCCCGGAGCCAATTCTTCACCCGAAATGGCTCCCCGAGGGGCGGTCTCAGAGAGCGAAACGGTACAAAACCTGTTCGTCGAAGATGAAAACACTATAATTGAGGAAGTGAGGGAAGACGCCGCAGTCAGTCCCCGCGGATCCGATGATCCCGCTCCTCAGGAGCAATCATTCGAGTCCGATGTCAGCAGTCTCCCGGATATATCGAGTCTGTCTGACTCATTTAACGATGGGAATTTCGCCGATGAAGGCGAGGTCCCCGAGGGGGAGATGGCAGCCGACAGTGATGAGGGGTCAGCACTGTACGGCTTCGGAGCGCAGGAGACCTCATTTGATTCGGGAGGAAAATCCGATTCCGATGACGACCCGAAGATAATGGCCAAGGCCATTCAAACCTTGATGAAAAAAAGCGATTAACGGCCCGGAGTGAGGGGATTTATGGCTGAGAAGACCTATACGGAACAGGATGAATTAAAACTCTGGAAGCGATATAAGGAGACCAGAGATCCTGAAATCAGAGACCGGATGGTTCGTCAATATGCCCCCCTGGTGAAATACGTAGCGGGAAAGGTTGCCGTGGGCATGCCCCAAAACGTCGAGTTCGACGATCTTGTCGGTTACGGCGTATTCGGTCTCTTCGATGCCATTGAAAAATTCGATCCCGACAAACATGTGAAATTCAAGACTTATGCCGTAACCCGCATACGAGGCGCGATATTCGATGAATTACGGGCCATTGACTGGGTTCCCCGGTCTGTCCGACAGAAAAGCCGGGAAATTGAAGACGCCATCAGACGGCTCGAAGCAAGTCTGGGCCGTGCCGCCAGCGATGCTGAAATTGCCAAAGAAATGAATATGACCGACAAGGAGTTTGAGAAAACCATGCTCCGGGTCAGCGGAACCAGCATACTCAGCCTAAACGATGTATGGTATACCGGCGAGGATAACGATAAGGTATCTATTGCCGACAGCATCGAAAGTCCTGATAATTTTAATCCCGATAATATCGTCGAGAAAGAAGAAGTAAAGCGCGTCATTATACAATCCATTCAGGAACTGCCTGAAAAAGAAAAAACCGTGCTGGTCCTTTATTACTATGAAGATCTGACCCTGAAGGAAATCGGGAAGGTGCTGGAAGTTACCGAATCAAGAGTAAGTCAGCTGCATACCAAAGCGATTATGCGGCTGAGAGCCAAGCTGACCAATATAAAGAAAGGTATATTTTAGGTGATACGATACCCGGAAATACAGGAATATCTGAAAAAGCGATTGGTGAATGACAAGCAGCAGCGCTATGTAAATGTTTCCGGCAGCAGCCTTGAAGACGCCTTGAAACAGGCTTCCATAGAATTATCACTTCCGATAAAGCGCATTGAATATGAAGTTCTCGATCCAGGATCAAAGGGAATGCTCGGAATGGGAAAAAAACCATGCCTGATTCTCGCATATCCTGCTGCCGTAGAAGTGAATGAAGAAAGCGTCGCCATTGCCGAAAGCGATTTTGATATCGCATTCGAAATGAGCAAGAGTCGGGATGGAAAAGTCTTTATCCGACGTAATGCTGACGGCGTATACATGAAAATCTCCGAGCCGGAAGGCGACGGCGTAAAAGTCACCGAAAAAATGGCTATGGATGAAGTAGTCCGCAGAGATATAATCGGGCCTGATAAGCAAATGATCAGCAAGCTGGTTAAGAA
>CAWZYW010000252.1:0-4528 GCA_963966255.1 uncultured Salinispira sp.
GCACCAGGGGAATCGGCTCGCCCCAGTAGCGCTGGCGGCTGAAAATCCAGTCCCTGAGCTTGTAATTGACTGCCCGTTTGCCGGTGCCCTGTTCCTCCAGCCACTGGATAATGGTCTGCTTGGCTTCATCGGTGGGCAGGCCGGTAATCAGGCCTGAGTTAACCGAAATGCCTTTCTCGGTGAAGACCTCCTCCATATGCGGATGGAAGTTGTTGAGTTCCGCCGAGCTGCTGTCATCAATGTCAGCCGGATCCGCGACGACCCGGATAATGGGGAGATTGAATTTCGTGGCGAACTCCCAGTCGCGCTCGTCGTGGCCGGGAACCGCCATGATCGCACCGGTGCCGTAGCTGATCAGGATGTAGTCCGAAATCCAAATCGGGACCTTATGCCCGTTCACCGGATTAATGGCGTATGCGCCGGTGAACACGCCGGTTTTGTCCTTGGCCAGGTCGGTGCGTTCCAGGTCGCTTTTCAGGGCCGCCCGCTGTATATACCCCTGTACCGCTTCCCGCTGTTCGGCGCTGGTGATCTCATGGACCAGGTGATGTTCCGGAGCCATTACCATATAGGTTGCGCCGAAAAGGGTGTCCGCCCGGGTGGTGTACACTTCCAGGGCGTCGTCCCGTCCCTCCAGGGCGAAGGTCACGTTCGCCCCTTCCGAACGGCCGATCCAGTTGCGCTGCATGGCCTTGAGGGATTCGGGCCAGTCCAGCTCATTCAGATCATCCAGGAGCCGTTCGGCGTACTCGGTGATTTTCAGCATCCACTGGCGAAGGGGCCGGCGTTCGACCGGGTGCATGCCCCGTTCCGATCTGGGACCGTCGGGCGTGGTTATGACTTCTTCGTTTGCGAGAACCGTCCCGAGCTCTTCGCAGTACCACATGGGAATTTCGTCCACATACGCCAGGCCCCGCTCGTAGAGCTTGAGGAAAATCCACTGCGTCCACTTGTAGTATTCTTCGGTGTGGGTGGCGATCTCCCGGCTCCAGTCATAGCTGAACCCGAGCTGCTTGAGCTGCCGTCGGAAGGTTTTGATATTATTTTCCGTAGACGTCCGGGGATGGGTACCGGTCTGTATCGCGTAGGTCTCTGCGGCCAGGCCGAAACTGTCGAAGCCCATGGGGTGCAGGACGTTGTGGCCGGTCATGCGCAGGTAACGGCTGTAGATATCCGTGGCGGTGTAGCCTTCGGGATGGCCCACGTGCAGGCCGCTGCCCGACGGATAGGGAAACATATCCAGGACATAGACCCGCTTATCCGGCGGGAAACTGGGATCTTCGGTGACCCGAAAGCTGTTGTTCTCTTCCCAGTACGTCTGCCATTTTTTTTCGATTTCAGCAAAGGGGTATTTTTTCACGGCGCGTTCCTCGATGGCCGCCATCGTGAAACTTCTAATCGGATGGCAAAGTCGCGCGGCGGCCGGTCTGTGCGATGTAAGTGAGTATACTACTGCATGGATTTAAAAAATAAAACCCCCGGGTAAGGAGGTGAAACCCGGGTGTGCTGTCGTTCCGGAGCCAGGCACCTAAGAAACGCCGTAAAAGCGGATTGACAGGAAAACAAGGGGTAAATCTAAACTGATGGACAGTTATAGACGTTTTTACATATCCATCGGTTCGCCGGAAACTCCGGTGAATCAAACGGAGCCGTAAATTAAACGATCTGGAAAAAAAAGTCAACAGCAGGCGGAATAATTTCTTATGGTAAAATACTTTAGCCGTAGATACCGCTACGGGATCCGGTCAGTCGTCGCCGTATTCGCCGTCCGGACCTGCGGCGGCGGGTCGGTAGCGCATTATCTGCACCGCCTTGCTGCTCATCGCCTGGATAATAAAGGTGCCGATAGCGGTCTCGATCTTCTGGCCCTTTACCGGCAGGGCTGAAAGTTCTTCGAGGACATAACCGCCTACGGTTTCCGAATTTCTGTCGTGTTCGATTTCCCGGCCGAGGACATCTTCAAGGACGTAAATCGGGGTATCCCCCTGGATGGTATACCAGCCCTCCTGGGGATTTTTCAGGATTTTCGCCGCATCCGGCTCTTCATCCTCATCCCAGATTTCGCCGATGATTTCCTCCACCAGGTCTTCCATGGTTACAATTCCCGCCAGGCCGCCGTATTCGTCCAGGACTATGGCCAGGTTCAGCACCTCTTCCTTGAGTTTGCGGAATACCCGGTGAATTTTCCAGGTTTCGGGGATGTACACCGCCGGAACCATATAGTCGCCGATGGTGCCGCTCAGTTCTCCCCGTGCGAAGGCCCGCATCAGGTCGTTCTCCAGTACCACCCCGACGATATTTTCCGGATGCTCATCGTACACGGGCACCCGCGAGTGGGCAACTTCTGCGATCTTCGGCAAGCCCTTCTCCACGGACAGGTCCTTCTCGAGGCTGAACACATCTTTCCGATGGGTCATGATGGCGTGAACCGTGACATCGCTGAAGCGGAACACCGATCGCACCATCCGGGTCTTGTAATTCTCCAGGATCCCGATATTCTCGGCGTGTTTCACCATGTGCAGGATACCGTCCAGGGTGAAATAGTTGCGGTTCTTCTGTCGGCCGAAGCGGCTGAGCAAGCGGGAGAATGCATTGATGAATACGATAACCGGGAGGAAAACGTAGGAAAGAAGTCGTATGATTCCGCCGGTCTGCAGGCATATCCATTCGTTGTTCCGGATTGCGAACTGCTTCGGCAGCACTTCACCGAAGATGAGGATCGCCATTGTCAGTATTCCGGTGGTGATTCCCAGGGCGGTATTGCCGAACAGGCGAATAGTCAGTTCGGAGGAAATAACCGAGATGGCGATGTTCACCAGGTTATTGCCGATGAGGATGGTGGTGAGAAGCCGGTCAGGCTGCTGGTGGAGTTTCTCGACGATCCGACCCCGGCGGGGATGACGGGATTTCGCGTGTTCGATCTGCATGAGTGACAGGCTGGTGAACGCCGTCTCGCTGGAACTGAAGAAAGCAGAGAGGAATAATAGAACAATAAGCCCGGCGAGGCTGGCTATCATGCGCCCGCCTCCCGGGCTTCGCTCATCGGACCGGCGGCCCGGTGAGCAGGGTCGGGATCTTTATTCAACGTCGAGTACGTCCTTCATGGCCTGAAGCAGGGTTTCCTTGGGCAGGGCACCGGCGGCCATCTGGGGCTTGTCGTCAGTGGGGATGAACAGCAGAGACGGAATGCTCTGTATGCCGAATGCGGCGGAAAGCTCCTGCTCCTCATCGGTGTTAACCTTGTACACGTACATCTTCCCGTCGAATTCCTCGGAGAGTTCGTCCAGCACGGGGGCGACCATTTTGCAGGGACCGCACCAGTCCGCCCAGAAGTCGATGATGGCGGGCTTGTCGCCCTCGTATTTCCATTCCTTGTTCTCTTCGTAATTGAATACTTTTTCCAGGAAGGTTTCCTTGGTCAGATTGATCGTCTTGCTCATTTATACATCCTTATATATTGATATCACTATATATAACAGTTTCCGGCGGGAAAGTAAAGCTAGATCACGTGATTATTCTATCCTACTAAAATCCGCCTGAATATTCACGCTTTCGCTGAGGAAAGTTGCGAAAAAATCGATGAGGGAGTTTCGCGCTTCTTCCCGGATCTCATCCATTTCCGGCAGCTCGGCCACGTGTTCGCGGACAAAGCCGGCGATGCGCCCCCAGTTCTGTTGGTCGAGATTTAGGTCCGGATAGGAATAATTGCTGCTGTCGGGATCCTCGATGCGGATTTGCAGGATCTGCGCCGGAGGCAGGTTCACCCGGATGACCTGCGCTGGCGTGGCCGCTTCTCCGTTTTCGCCTGCCTCAGGCTCTTCGAAGCTCACGAGGCGATCCGCATCCAGCTGGTCGAGCCGGTATCCCAGCTCGACGAAAGCGGTGATCACCAGAAAGTCGTATGGACCGCTTAATGGTTGCAGCCCGGCGTCCCGGGCCAGATAATAAGCCTGGTAGTAGCGGTACTCAGCCGGGCTCAGGGCATCCTCGATGCCCGGTCCGCCGACCTTGCTGCGTTCCAGCAGATCGGGTACCGATAGTCCGTCGATAAAGAAGTCGTGGGGGAATACCAGCTTGTAAATGTATTCAACGGTCTGCAGTTCGCTCAGTTCGTTGACCTGTTCCAGCACCGCCTCATGGCCGCTCACGGTCTCCCGCCTGACCAGGCTGAAATCGGCAAGGGAGAGATAGGGGCCGCCCAGCAGCGGGGTGAACAGGGCCGCGGCTCCGATGCCGATGATCAGCACCAGGCTGAGGATGATAATAATCCGGTTCAGAATCGGGTTTCTCCGCCGGGCCCGGGGACCACGGGATCGTTTTTGCTGCCTTCGGGGCTTTCGGCTGTCGGATGTTTTGGTATTTTCGGGGGATTTACTCACCGGCGGTCTCCCGTTTGGATGATTTCAACCTGAAGGCCGAAGTCCTCCAGGAGGCTGCGGACGATACGCAGGGCCTGACGGTCGGCCTGCTCGAGTATCCCCCGCTCCAGGGCGTCGGCCACCAGATCGTCCTTTGCCCGGGCCAGCAC
>CAWZYW010000253.1:0-4520 GCA_963966255.1 uncultured Salinispira sp.
GCAGAAATGATAGATCGAAATTAGGGTGAACATAAGGACATCATAGCGGCAGGTTCGCCCGTTATCCCTGATTTCCATCGCCGCTCATCACGACCCCCGGAAGTGCGTATGAGCAGTCAATTTCTGCACATCAATCAACTCACATTTACCTATCCCGACAACGGACAGAATATTTTCGAAGGAATCGATCTGGTCTTCCCCGAAGGCTGGACCGCCCTTGCAGGCGCCAACGGAAGTGGAAAATCCACCCTGCTCAAACTGATAGTCGGCGATCTATCCCCATCCGGCGGCAGACTGAGTGGCCCGGAGCCGAGACTGTATTGCGCACAGGAAGTCCACAATGCTCCGGAGGATCTCGAAAATTTCTATGCGGATTTCTACGGCGGAAGCGGTGAGGCCGGACGTCTGTTCTCGCTCCTGGAAATGGATTACGACTGGCCATACCGCTGGGACAGCCTGAGTTTCGGCGAGCGAAAGCGGGCCCAGATCGCCGCCGCCCTTCACCGTCGGCCGGAGGTGCTCCTGCTGGACGAGCCGGCTAACCATCTCGATGAGCATGCCAGAATCCTGCTGCTGGAAGTGTTAAAAGAGTACCGGGGCATCGGCGTCCTGGTGAGCCATCAGCGGCTGCTTCTGGACGAACTGTGCAGCCGCACTATCATGCTGAGCACCGACGGCCCCCCGCGGAGCTTCAGCTGCGGCTGGAGCGAGGCACGGGATGCGATAAAGGCCGAACAACGTCACGCTGCGGATCAATTCGAAAAAGCCAGGAAGGAAGAACGAAGGATTAAACTCGAACTCCAGCGTCGACGGGAGGAAAACGAACGTCACCAGAAGGATTTCAGCAAACGGGGGCTGCGCTGGAAGGACAGCGACGCCAGGCGGAAAATCGATGCCGCCCGCATCGGCAACAAGGACGTCATCGGCGGACAGAAGGTCAAACATATGGCTGACCGCCTCCAGAGGCTCCAGTCCCGGCGTCCCGAAGGGGTCATTCATGCCGAGCTGGGCGTCAGCTTTCACGCCCGGCGTTTTGCTTCGGATTACTTCTTTTCGCTGCCGGAAGGGAAACTGGTCCTTGGAGACGAGAAAACCCTGGAATATCCTGCGCTGCAGATGACCGAAGGGCAGCACATAGCTGTCAGCGGCAACAACGGCAGCGGCAAATCCGGCCTTCTGCGGCATATCATGGCTTCCTGGTCGCTGAGCGCTGAACAATTCCTGTATCTGCCCCAGGAAATCCCGCCCGGTGAGCAGGATACGCTGCTACAGCGCTTCGAGCTCATTTCCCGGGATCAGCGGGGCGAAGTGCTTTCAAACTTCAGCCGAATAAACGGCGACGCAGCTTCCATGCTGGACCTGCCCAGGCCCAGCCCGGGAGAGATGAGGAAGCTGGCTTTGGCGATGGGTCTTCAGGAAGAAATACCTCTGATTATTCTGGACGAACCGACGAATCACCTCGATCTGCCGTCAGTGATGGCCCTTGAAGAAGCCCTCGTCTCCTATAAAGGGGCATTGCTCATGGTCAGTCACGACGCCCGGTTTCGCGATGCCCTCTGCTCCGTCCATTGGAATCTTAGCATGACTGCCCGGGGAAGCCGACTGAACATCATCTGATTAACCGAGGCGATAAAAAGCCCTGGCGGAAGCCGTTGCAGTTAACTACACTTAAGTCAGGAGGCAGCATGTACCCAGACAAAGCCAACTCTCTGGCGGCTGTGTTCAGCAGCCTGGCACTGGCCGCGGAAAAACAGCAGAAGTACGAGCTATCAGAGGAATATGCCCGCCGATCCAGCGGGTATATTGAGGATATCGAAGGGGAAACCCAAAGCCTGGAATACCTCAGGGATCAAATTCTCGAAGATCTTTCAGAAGGAATTCCGAAAGCTAATCAGGAATCGATCGACGCTGGAGACCGGGGCGGTCAGCGGGCCATGAAATGGGCTGAGAAAGTGAGCAAAATCCAGAAATCGCTGATCGACCGATATATCAAAAAAGGATCTGAGGCCATCGGCGATCAGTCCGTCTTCGTTTGCCAGTCCTGCGGCTTCATCTTCATCGGCTCCGAGGCGCCGGAAATCTGTCCGGTATGCAAGGTTCCCTCGCTGAAGTTCCGGAAAATCGCATAGGAGGAACGAATGTATGCATCGAGAAACATCCGACTCTGTACCAAAGACTGCCTGTGCCTGATGGTATGCCCCACCGGAGCCACGAACACGGAAAACGGCCAGATCGACCGGGAGACCTGCATCAGCGGCTGCCGCCGCTGCGTCGACGCCTGCCCATCCCACGCAATATATCTGGTGCTGGATGATTATCCGGATCCGCCTCAGAAGCCCGCATCCGTCGTGGAATCGATGCTGGCCCTGCTGGATAGAAAGGCCGACCAGGAAGCCGTGGTCAGGGCCATGCTCAAGGCCGATGACGGAAGTGATTCACAGCTAACCCAGTTGCTCAAGGCCCTGGAGAACTCCCTTCGCGTAGTATCCGAAGATTGCGCCAGAGAAGCGGGCTATATGCACCCGGAGGCGTCTGCCACGAAGGCACTGGAGGCCGAGCTGGGGGGATAGGCCCTGCCGTTCCCCGCGGGTCATACCTCGATGCCGAACACCTGCCGGACCACGAAACCGACGCCGAAACTGATTGCCGCCACACCGAGACTGAGCAGGGCCATTTCCCAGAACCGTCGTGAGAAGTTCAAATCCTTGGCCACCGACAGGTAGTAGTTAAACAGAAATATGATGGCCACGGCTATACTCAGTGTCACCGCCAGAGCGACAATGCCGTTGGCGATGAGCAGATAGGGCAGAATCAGCGCGATTACGGTGAAAATATAGGCGATGCCGGTGTACACCGCCGACTTGATGGCGGTGCCCTTCTCCGCACCATCTGCGGCTTCGGCGGTGGTGCTCAGGTATTCGCTGGCGGCCATGGACATGCTGGCGGCGATTCCGGTAATAAGACCCGCGGCGGCGGTCAGCCGGGTATTCTGAAGGGCGAAGGTCAGACCCGCCAGAGCCCCGGTGAGCTCCACCAGGGCATCGTTCAGGCCGAGGACGATGGACCCCATATATTCAAGGCGCTCTTCGTTGAGCATATCCAGCAGCGCGTGCTCGTGGGCATCTTCCTCCTCGGAAATCTGTTTCGCCTCGGGAACCTCATGAGCGATCTCGTCATAGGCCGACTCGGCGGCTTCCTCACCCCGCTCCATCAGCTTCACGCCGAAGGTCAGGCCGAGGATTCTGGCGATGCTGGTATACCAGAACACCCGGAAAGCCATCGGTTTGGGAGATGCCCCGGTATATTTCGCGAGGATTTCAGCGTGCTTCTTCTCTTCGCCGGCGATCTTCTCCAGCACCTTTCGGTTTTCTGGATCCTTTTCCGCCCGGGCGAGATTCATGTAAATCCGGTGCTCAGTTACCTCGTTGCGCTGAAACATCAGCAGCTTTTTTCTCGTGTCTTCGCTTATGGTTTTTTCACTCATTCATGGCTCCCGCCGGGGCAAATAACTATGCCGCAAATTTGAATTACCTGGCCCTCCGAGGATATATTAGTGGTACTCCGCAGGATCAGTTGACTAATAACAGTATACGGAAAATAAACAGCCATACCAAATCTGATATAGGATTTAATCGCACAAGCATAATCTTTATTCTCATGGTGATGATAATTGGAGTGGGTTCGTGCAAACCTCCATTTGAATACGGGGATCGATCGTTTTTTGTGAGGTCGGCTGATAACAGTTTTTACGAAATCCAGGCTAATCTCGTTGATCAAAACGATGATGCTCAGGTTTTTGTTCAACTTGGAGAGTCGGTCAGTAAAGCACAAGTTGAATTGATTCTGGAAGAGTTTTCCGCAAACATACTCCCGTCAGTGACTGATACCTACGGACCGTCCAGTGATCTTGATAACAATGGAAAAATAATCCTGATGTTACACGATATAGATGATAATTATTCCGGTCCAGGTTCCAGTTATATTGCAGGATATTTCGATCCCACAGATCTTCTAATAAGCAGATTTTCAAACGGCGGAGAAATTCTCTACATCGATACGAATCCTGCGTTGCAGGATTTTACCGGAATGCTCAGCACTATAGCCCATGAGCTGCAGCATTTGGTGAACCATGTTGAGTGGAATATTATCGATTCTCCAGCACCCGGGAGCTATGTCCGGATTGAAACCTGGTTGAACGAAGCTCTGTCCCTGTCTGCCGAAGAGGTTTATACCGGTAGTCGACTAACCGATCGGATTGGGTATTATTATGGTGATCCCAATTACCGGATCCTTAATGGAAATGGTTTTTTATCCTGGGATGCCACCGAGGATTATTCAAGTGTCTACCTGTTTTTCCATTGGTTGCGTGCACATGCCGGCGAGGCCACAATCTATTCGGAAATTTTCAACTCGAATTTTTCTGATTATCAGGCGGTGATAGAACAACTTCCGAATTATGCGGAATTAAGCTCCCTGTACGACATCGATGCGGAGAAAGCTTGGGATAATCTCTTCAATAC
>CAWZYW010000254.1:0-4519 GCA_963966255.1 uncultured Salinispira sp.
TCTCTGGAAGGAGCTGGGGACCCCCTGCATCCATCACGAAAAAACCCATCGGGTGGTCCAGCTCTACCGGGCCATCCTGGACGCTCTTGCGCCCTGGGTGGTGCTGATCACCGAGACCAACGTCCCCCACGCGGAAAACATGAGTTACTTCGGCGACGGGAAAAACGAAGCCCATATGATCTATCAGTTCAGCCTGCCCCCGTTGATCTTCGACGCCTTCCTGCGGGGGGATGCCCGTCATCTCACCGACTGGGCCCGGACCATTCCTTCGGGAGCGCCGGGGCCCGTGGGTTACCACAGCACCTATTTCAACTTCTGCGCAAGCCATGACGGAGTGGGGGTGACCCCGGCCCACGGTATCCTTTCCGAGGAGGAGCTCGCCGGGCTGGCCGACGCGGTGTTCGACCGGGGCGGGCGCATCAATTACAAGGCCACGCCCTCGGGCAAAATTCCTTATGAAATGAACATCAACTATTTCTCGGCCATCGCCGACGCCGACCTGCCCCAGGATATGCGGGTGAAGAAATTCCTGGCAAGCCAGGCGATCCTGCTTTCGGTCACCGGGGTTCCGGGTATTTACATCCATAGCCTCATCGGCAGCGAGAACTGGGCCGAGGGCATCGGGCTCACCGGAGCCAACCGGACCATAAACCGGCGAAAGCTCTTCCTGGAGGAGGTGATGGCCGAGCTCGACGATCCCGGGAGCCTGCGCCATCAGGTATTCAACGGTTATACCCGGATGATAAAAGTGCGGCGCAAGCAGCAGGCCTTCCATCCGGCAGCCAGACAGGTTATCCTCGATGTAGACGCTCCTGAAATTTTCGCCGTAATGCGGGAATTCGACGGAGACGGCGGCAGCGGCCAGCAGGTCCTCTGCCTCATCAACACCTCCGGCAAGCCCGCCAAGGCGAAGGTGAACCGTTCCCTCGGTTCCCCGGGCAGCGGCGGCAGGGACGCGGCGCCGGATTTCTTCGATCTGCTCAGCGGCGAAATGTTCTGTTCGACCCTCCAGTGCTTTGACGAGGAGGGGGACTCCGGCGCCGCCGCCGAGCAGCGGGGCGAACTCAGGGACCGCACCGCCGTCCTGAAGCTCGCTCCCTGGGAAGTGCTCTGGCTCGACATCCGCCAACCCTGAGCGCCGCGAAAGACTATAGGAGAGGACCCATGAAGATCCCCCCCCGACTCAAACCAATCACCGACCGGCTCGAGGACTACCAGAAAGGCGTCCGCGCCCTGCGGGAGCAGATCCTTACCAACACCATCCTGGTCGGGCAGGTACCCCCGATATCCGTAAACATCAAGCAGGACGACGTGGACTTCCCCAGCGTGAACATCCGGGTGAAGGCCTTCATCGAACGCCTCTCGGAAATCGGCGTCGACGAGGCGGCCACCGATTCATTCGGCAACGCCATCGGGATCATAAAGGGAGAAGGCGAACGGGAAGGCTGCATCATCGTCGCGGCTCATATGGATACGGTCTACCACTTCGACCAGGAAATCCACCTGGCGATCGACAGCAACGGCATCAGCGGGCCGGGGATCATCGACAACTCGGTGAGCCTGGGAGTACAGCTCAGCCTGCCTGAGATCCTGAGGGAGCTGGGGAAAAAATTCAACAGCGACATCGTGCTGCTGGGACTGTCCGAATCCCTGGGAGAATCGAACCTGGGGGGCATCCGGGAGTTCCTGAACAACTGGCGCCGGCCCATCCGGGCGGCGGTCATCCTGGAAGGCGCGGAACTGGGCCGCCTCAACTATTTCTCCCGGGCGATGATCCGGGCGGACATCAACTGCGAAATCCCCATGATCTCCGGCTGGGAGAACAAATACGGCTCAAATGCGATCCTGATCATGAACGACATCATCAACCGCATCCTGGAGATTCACCTGCCCCAGCGTCCCAACACCCAGATCATCCTCGGGAAGATCAAGGGGGGCATCAAGCACGGCGACCTGGCCCTGTCCAGCCGCCTGGGCCTGGAAATCGAATCTACCTCCGACGAGCTGGTCCAGGAAATCTATTCGAAGATCGAGGATATCGTCGATTCCATCCGCCACGAGAACCTGGTGGATCTGAGGATGAACCAGATATCCAACGTGAACGCCTCCCGTCTGGAGTACACCCACCCGCTGGTGAAAACGGCGGTGGCGATCCTGGAAGGCCTGAAGGTCAAACCCGTGATCGAATCCAGCGAATCCGAATTATCAATATTCCTGAGCCATAACATCCCGGCCATCACCGTGGGAGTGACCCACGGCGAAAATTACCACACCGAAAACGCGCAGATCGAGATCGAGCCGATGTTCGCCGGCATAGCCCAGCTCATCGGCCTGATCGAAGCGATAGACAAGGGGATCATCGATGAGCAGTAAATCCGCCAGCTGGCTGAAACGCAATACCTATCACCATTCGGACTTTTCGGACATCAAAAAGCTGGTGGAGATGAAGCGCAAAAAGGGATTAAAAATCAGCCTATGCCTTCCCACCCTGAACGAAGAGAAGACCATCGCCAAAGAGATAATAATAATGAAGAGCGAGCTGATGCTCCGCTACCCCCTGCTGGACGAGATCGCCGTCATCGATTCGGGCAGCACCGACAAGACCCGGGAAATCGCCGCCAGCTACGGGGTGGACGTGTACCTGGCCGACGAGATCCTGCCGGAAATGGAGCGTTTCAAGGGCAAGGGTGAGAACCTCTGGAAGGCCCTGTACGTCCTGGACGGGGACATCATCGTCTACATCGATGCGGACATCAAGAATATCCACCACCGCTTCGTCTACGGCCTGGTGGGTCCCCTTTTAATGCGGGACGACGTGCGATACGTCAAGGCGTTCTACGACCGGCCCCTGAGCATCGACGCCAAGCGGGTCAAGCCCACCGGCGGCGGCCGGGTCACCGAACTGGTCATCCGCCCGCTGTTCAGCCTGTTCACCCCCCAGCTCAGCCAGATCATCCAGCCCCTTTCGGGGGAATACGCAGGATTCCGGGACGTCCTTGAGCAGGTCAGCTTCCCCATCGGCTACGGTATCGAAACTTCCATGCTGCTGGATATCTATGAGCGCTACGGCATGGACATCATGGCCCAGGTGGACCTGGACAAGCGGGTCCACCGGAACCAGGACACCCTCGCCCTGGGCCGCATGGCCTTCGGCATCATGCAGACCTTCATAAAACGCATCGAAAAACTGGGGCTGGTGAACATCAACACCGAGATGTTCGACGAGATGCTCCAGCATGAAATTCTCGAGGGCAGCTACGAAAAGAAAAGCACCGAAATGCGGGCCCGGGAACGTCCCCCGATGCTCACCATTCCCGAGTACCGCGAGCAGTTCAAAGACGGACGCTCGTCCTCGGCGGTCGGCAAAGACGAAGGCAAAACCGGCGGCGGGGGCAAGAAGAACAAAGCATGACCATCGCGTTTATCCACTACCACCTGAAGCCCGGCGGGGTGACCCGGGTTATCCAGCAGCAACTCGGGATCTGCGAGGCGATGGGTTGGCAGTACTGCATACTCGCCGGTGAAAATCCCCTGGAACTTCCGAACGTCCGGATCATTCACGAACTGCACTACGACCTGCACCGCTCGGGCCTCGGAGATCCCTCCAACGGCGATAACCCGGCGGTCATGCTGGCCGATCAGATAGAAGCCGAGATCCGCGCGGCGATGGGATCCGCCGACCTGCTTCACGTGCATAACGCAACCCTGGCCAAGAACAGCGACCTGCTGCCGGCCCTCCATGAACTGCAGAAGCGGGGCAACCGGCTGTTCCTTCAGCTCCACGACTTCGCCGAAGACGGCCGGCCCACGGTCTACTCCTCCAGCCCTTATCCGGCCGACGCCCATTACGGATACATCAACAGCCGCGACGGCGCGAACCTGGCCGCCGCCGGGGTAAGCGAAGACCGGCTCCACGCGATTCCCAACCTGATAAGCCCCCTTCCCGGGGCCATCCCTGCGGAAAGCGAACTGCCCGGCAAACTGTTCCGCTCCGGCAGTGCCGGCGGCAACGACCCCGGCCGCCGCCGGCGGTTCGCCCTGTATCCCGTACGGGGAATCCGGCGCAAGAACCTCGGGGAAACCCTGCTGCTCTCATTGCTCTGCGACGACCTGGACATCGGAATAACCCTGGAGCCGAACAATCCGGCGGATATGCCCAGCTACCGCTTCTGGGAATCCCTGGCGGAAGAGATACGCGCCCCGGTTCAATTCAACGTCGCCCGGGACATCGGCTTCGAGCAGGCCCTGGAACGGGCCGATTTTTTCATCAGCACCTCGGTGCAGGAGGGCTTCGGCTTCACCTTCCTCGAACCCTGGACCCTGGGCAAGGGGGTGGTGGGCCGGGCGATTCCCTATGTGCACCGCGATTTCGTCGCCGAAGGCATGCGAATGGATCGCTTCTACCATTCCATCCCGGTGCCCGCCGACCTTTTCGAGCTGTCCGGCTTCCGCGACCGATGGATGGCAGAGGCGGAGCGGAGGCTCAGCCGGTTCCGCCTCGCCCCTGTCTCTTATACAC
>CAWZYW010000255.1:0-4502 GCA_963966255.1 uncultured Salinispira sp.
GTGCCGCAGTAGACGCTGCGCATACGCTCAAGGATCTCCCGCAGGGTGAGGGTTTCTTCCTCGATAAAGCGGCCGGTGAGAAAGGGAGTTTCCAGGTCCTCTTCGCTGAGCCCGAATTCTTCCAGGGTGAGGGACTCATAGTTCCCCTCGACGGCGAACATCATGTACCAGAGCTCGGGAGTGATATATCCCTTCAGCGGATTGGTTTCGGCATAGAGATATCCGATATCCCGGAACGCCCAGATCATGGCGTTTACCCGGGACTGCTTATAGGCATGGCTGTTTTTATCGATGTGGAGATTCGCCCCCGCGTCCTGCGCGGTGGCGTGCCGGGCGCCTTTTTCCGGATCGGCGACGTCTGCAAGGGCCGCGCCGTTCAGCGTTCCCCCGGGGGTTCCGGGATGGGGATCCGCGGCGCCGTGGCCCTCGATGGCCTGGTCTACCAGACCCTGCTGCAGACGCTGGAAGTAAGCCCTCCAGTCCGAATCGACGGATTCCGGGTCTTCGAGCCATTCCCGGTACAAATCATCGACGAAATCCGCATTGCTCAGATGTAGATAATTCCCAATCATAGGCTCCGCCTCCCCGGCCGGGACCGCGCATCCGCAAACAAATCCCACCGTCGCCCGGCTTTTGAATCCGGACGGCCGGCGGGAGCTGGTTTACAGACCGAGTTTTTCCTTCAGGATACCGGGAATTTCGCTGGGGGTGTTCGCGACCTTGACGCCGGCGTCCTCGAGGGCCTTCACTTTCGCCTCGGGGGTTCCCTTGCCGCCGGAAATGATGGCGCCGGCATGGCCCATCCGCTTGCCGGGAGGAGCGGTCCGCCCGGATATAAATCCAGCTACCGGTTTGGTCATATTCTTGGCGATGAAATCCGCCGCCGCCTCTTCGTCTTCTCCGCCGATCTCGCCGATCATCATCACCGCATCGGTGTCGGGATCCTTGTTGAACAGATCAAGCAGGTCGATAAAACTGGAACCCACAATGGGATCCCCGCCGATGCCAACGCAGGTGGACTGGCCCATTCCGTTGGTGGTCAGGGCGTGGACCACCTCGTAGGTCAGGGTTCCCGATCGACTGATCACCCCGATTCGGCCGGGCTTGTGGATCTTGAGGGGCATAATTCCGATCTTGCTCTTGCCCGGGCTGATTACCCCCGGACAGTTGGGACCGATCATTCTCAGGCCCTTGGACCGCACGTAGTGGTAGGTGTCCAGCATTTCGTTTACCGGCACCCCTTCGGTGATGCAGATGATCAGGGGCACGCCGGCGTCAGCGGCTTCGATTACCGCCGCGTTGGCGAATTTCGGGGGAACGAAGATGACGGTCACGTCTACCTTGTGCTCCGCCTGGGCCTCTTTCACCGAGTTGTACACCGGCACGTCGTCCATTTTCTGGCCGCCCTTGCCGGGAGTGACTCCCGCCACGATTTTCGTGCCGTCGCCGATCATGGTGCGGGCGTGGAAGGAACCGTCCCGGCCGGTGATGCCCTGAACGATTACATTGGTATTCTCATCAATTAATATGCTCATTACTTTCCGTCCTTACTTGATGCTGGCGACGACGTTTTTCACCGCCTCGTTGAGGTCCGTGGAAGCGCTCAGCCCCGCTTTTTCCAGAATCGCCCGGCCTTCCTCATCATTGGTACCGATGAGCCGGATCACCAGGGGCACTTCGATCTTCACCTGTTCCATGGCCATCAGAAGGCCGTTGGCGATGTCATCGCAGCGGGTGATCCCGCCGAAGATATTGATCAGGATGGCATCCACCTTGGGATTGTTCAGGATGATTTTGATGGCGCTGACCATCTTGTTCGGATTTGAACTGCCGCCGACGTCCAGGAAGTTTGCCGGTTCGCCGCCGAAGAGCTTGATGATGTCCATGGTGGCCATGGCCAGACCCGCACCGTTGACGATGCAGCCGATGTTGCCGTCCATGCTGACAAAACTCAGGCCGGCTTCCTTGGCATCCAGTTCGTCCTGGCTGTTTTCCTCGGGGTTTCGCATCTCTTCGATATCAGCATGTTTGAACAGTCCGTTGTCGTCGAAATTCACCTTGGCATCCAGTGCCATCAGTTTTCCGTCATCGACTATGGCGAAGGGATTGATTTCAACCAGGGTGCAGTCTTTCTCCATATAGATCTTAAACAGCTTTTCTATATGGTCTGCCGCGGACTTCACGTGTTCGTCAGCGCCGAACACTTCTTTGAGAACGGGGTTCAGGGCATCCCAGTCGATTCCCTTCGCCGGGTAGATGGGGAACTTTTTGATGGCTTCGGGCTTATCAACCGCCAGCTGCTCAATCTCAACGCCGCCCTCGGCGCTCATCATCAGGACCAGGTATTTATTGAAGCGGTCCATGGTGAGTCCCACGTAGAATTCCCTCTTGATGTCCGACGCAGGAACGATGAGCACCTTCTCAACAGTCAGGCCCTTGATATCCAGGCCCAGTATTTCCGATGCCCGCTGTTCTGTCTCGTCGGCACTCTTAGCGACTTTCACACCGCCGGCCTTCCCGCGGCCGCCCACCAGGACCTGGGCCTTGACGACCACGGTTCCCCCGAGCTTGTCATAGGCCGCGCGGGCTTCAGCCGGCGTAGTGGCCAGATACTGGGGTCCCACGTCGATTCCGTAGGACTGGAACAGCTCTTTTCCTTGATACTCGTGAATATTCATGTACTACTCCATGATAAAATTTGACCCCGGCATGAAAAAACCGCAGAGCGCTTGGCTCCGCGGTCCCGGGACGATGTCCTTATTTTTTCTCTTTCGCAGCCTTCCGGGCGGCCTTCTGGGCCGAATCCTGACCGGCGTCGTTGATGCTTTCCCCCCGTTCCTCACGGTACTTCTTTATCTGCCGCTTGGTCTGATTGATCAATTTGGTGATGGGAATCTCCCGGGGGCAGACTTCCGTACAGTTGAAATTGTTCTCACAGGGCCACACGCCGTTTGGCTGGTCCAGGATATCCAGCCGGGGTTCCAGACCCTGGTCGCGGCTGTCGTTGACAAAACGGGCCGCCTGAACAATGGCCGCCGGGCCGATAAAGTCCGGGTTTTTATCCAGTACCGGACAGGCGGAATAGCAGGCCGAGCAGAGTATGCATTTCGTTGGCTCATCGAAGAGCTCACGCTCCTCGACGCTCTGCACCTGCTCCCTTTCTGCTTTCAGGTTATCATCCACGGCGATGAAAAAGGGTTTCACCGCCCGGTAATTCTGAAAAAACCTGGTCTGGTCCACCATCAGGTCTCGCTGCACCGGCTGGTGCTTCAGGGGCTCCAGGCGGACCACGTCTCCGTCGCTGGTCGCGACGTCCTGGACCAGGGTCTTGCAGGCCAGGGTTTCCACACCGTTGATCAGCATGGCATCTGATCCGCAGACTCCGTGGGCGCAGCTGCGCCGGAACGCCAGGGAACCGTCCTGATTCCGCTTCACATCAATTATCGCATCCAGCACCCGGTCGGTGGGCTTGACCTCAACATCGTACTTCTGGAAGAAGGCCTCGGTTTTGGTTTCCGGGTTGCTTCGCTGTATTTCAAGGGTTATTTTCATCGATCCTATTCCTCCGCGCTCATTCCGATCAGTACTTTCGGGGTTTGGGTTCCCAGATGCTGCAATCGACTTCCTTGTAATCGATTTTCACCTCACCGCCCTCGATATTCGCCAGGGTGTGCTTCAACCAGCTCTTGTCATCCCGCTCGGTGAAATCCTTGCGGCTGTGGGCGCCACGGCTTTCCTTGCGGTTCAGAGCGCTGCCGGCGGTAATCAGACTGAGATCCAGCAGATTTTCCAGTTCCAGTATTCCCAGAACATCTGAATTGAACTCGGCAGCGGGATCTTCCACCCGCAATTCGTGGCAGCGGTCCCGCAGGGCCTGCACGTCCTTCACCGCCTGCGCCATTTCGTCCTCGGTCCGGTAGACCCCCACGTTTTTCATCATGCTTTCCTGCATTTCGGTGAATATGGGACCGGGATGGGCCCCCTTCTTTCCGTCTTTCAGTCTCGCCAGCTTCTCCTTGAAGACGTCCTCAGCTCCGGAAGGCCAGGGAGCCAGCTCGGCGTCTTTCACGTAATTGGCGATGTGCTGACCCGCCCGGCGACCGAAGACCACCAGGTCCACCAGGGAGTTGGTTCCCAGGCGGTTCGCTCCGTGGACGCTGACGCAGGCCGCTTCACCGGCGGCGTACAGGCCCTCGTAGACGACCTTGCCGGTATCCACGACTCCGTCCACATTGGTCGGTATGCCTCCCATGGCGTAATGGGCCGTGGGCTGTACCGGCATGGGTTTCTCCGCCGGATCCACGTCCAGGTAGGTGCGGCAGAAATCGGCGATATCGGGAATCCGCTCTTCCACCACTTCCCGGCCCAGGTGGGTGGCATCCAGGTAGACGTAATCGTCGATGGCCCGGTCTCCGCGGATTCCCCGGCCTTCGGCAATTTCCGTCATGATGGCTCGGCTGACCATGTCCCGGGGTGCCAGATCCAGGAGTGTCGGAGCGTAT
>CAWZYW010000256.1:0-4478 GCA_963966255.1 uncultured Salinispira sp.
GGCGAATCCGCCGATTCCCGGTGAAATTGCAGGGGAGTTCAGGGAAACGGTGAACGGGGCAAAGGAGTCGCCCTTGTCGATACTCACCCCCGCCTCGGAATAACTTTTAGGTTTCACTGGTATTCTCCTGTTACTGACGCTCAGTTTCTGTCCCTTGGGAAGGTCCTAAGGGCTTCCGGCCGCAGGGGCACTTCGAAGGGGTATCTGCCGTTAAAGCAGGCATAGCAGAAGCGGCCGGGGGTTTCCACGTTTTCTTCCAGATCGCTGACGTCCAGAAAGGATACGCTGTCGGCGCCGATGTATTCCGCCAGATCAGCGGGATTACGGTGGTTACTGATTAACTCGTCTCTGGTGGGTATATCTATACCGAAAAAGCATGGCCAGCGGAGTTCAGGCGCTGACAGGCGCAGATGGACTTCTGCGGCGCCGGCTTCTTTAATCAGCTTCACGAGGATCTTTGCGGTGGTGCCGCGAACCAGACTGTCGTCCACCAGGAAAACCCGCTTGCCGGAAATAACTGATTTGACCGGGTGGAGTTTGAGCTTCACCATGAGTTCGCGTTCGGCATTGCTCGGCATGATAAAGGATCGGCCGGTGTAGTGATTACGGGTAAGCCCCATTTCGAATGGAATCCCCGATCGTTGAGAATACCCCAGGGCGGCAATGGTGCCGCTGTCAGGCACGGGAACCACCACGTCTCCGCCGGGGTGGGGATTGGCCAGAATTCCGGCGTCCCGGGCTGCCAGTGCAGCGCCGATGCGCTTGCGGAACGAGTGAACCGCCGAGTCGTAGACTTCCGAGTCGGGTCGGGCGAAGTAAATCATTTCGAAAACACACTGATGAACGCCCTGGTCTTCAGCTTCGATCCGGTAACTCCGCTGGCCCTGATCGTCTATGTAAATCACCTCGCCGGGTTCCACTGAGCGGTATTCGCTGACCTGCATCATATCAAGCGCTACGGTCTCCGATGCCAGGTACGTAACGCCATCGCGGACTCCGATATAGAGAGGCCGGAAACCCCATGGGTCGCGGATAGCAATCAGACTGTTGTCATGGATCGCGGTGATGGAAAATGCGCCCTGTAATTTGGGGAGGGTCTCCATCAACGCATCGTGAAAGGTCGTCGCACGGGAACGGCTGAGCATATGGAGAATGAGTTCTGTGTCCGAGGTAGTTTGGAAAATCGCGCCTTCGGCGAAGAGCTCATCCTTCAGCTCCCGGGTATTGGTCAGATTCCCATTGTGTGCGATGGAAATTTCACCCTTGTTGCTGTTGACCCATAGAGGTTGAGCGTTCTCTTTCTTGTTTCCGCCGTGGGTCGAGTAGCGCACGTGGCCGATACCAACTTTGGACGGATGTTCACCTTCCAGGTAGCGGCTGAGAACGCTGTCTACCATGCCGAGATCCTTGCGGACGACGGTATTCCCGTTATCCCGGAACGCGATTCCGGCGCTTTCCTGTCCGCGGTGCTGCAGGGCGAACAGCGGAAAATATATCTTTTCGGGGACGTTAATTGGCTCGGGGCTGTGAATGCCGACGACGCCGCAGAAATGTCCGGGTTTTTCTTGGCTCACGTTGAGATGTATATCACCTCGCAAGAAGCCGGGTCAAGGAGGACCAAAAAAAAACGCGACTGGATCCCTAATAGGGGACTCCGGGCGCGCTTTGGGCGAATTGCCGACCGCGGTTCGCTGCGGACGGCTTCGGGTTATTACTGGATGTTGAAGAGACGGCAGGCGTTTTCGTAACTCACTTCTGAAAATTCCTCGACGCTCATATCGCGCATTTCCGCGAGGAATTCCGCGGTGCTCGTCAGATAACTCGGCTTGTTCCGTTTTCCGCGGTACGCCGCGGGAACCATGAACGGGCTTTCCGATTCAATCACCATTCTATCCACAGGCATATTCTTGGCTGTTTCATGGAGATTCCTGGCATTCCGATAGGTGACGTTCCCCGCAAATGAGATATAGAGATTGAGCTCCAGGGCCTTTTGGGCGAATTCCCAGTCTTCCCCGTAGCAGTGCAACACCGCCCCTTTTGACGGAATGCGTTCCCTCAGGATATCGAGGATATCGCTTCCTGCGTCCCGATTATGGATGATTACCGGTAGATCGAGTTTCTCTGCAAGTTCGAGCTGTCGAATGAACAGCTCTACCTGGCTGTCCTTGTCTCCGAACTTCCGGTAATAGTCCAGTCCGGTTTCACCGATCGCCACGACCCGGTCGAGGGCAGCCCCCTGTTCGATTTTCCCTTCCCAGTCGAGACCGGGATTCTGTACTTCTGAGGGCGAGACCCCGACTGCATGATATACATTGCTGGCGGTCTTCAGATTTTCATACACCGCGAAAAAATCATGGAGATTGTTGCAAATGCTGATAATGCCCGCTACGCCGACCTGACGTGCTTCCTGAGTAACGATAAGCTGTTCAATCGGGTCCTCATGAATCAACCCGATATGGGCGTGAGTATCAAATAACTTCATACTGATTTTCCAATAAGAAAAGATGAGACGGATGAGTTTGCGTACCGTCGTTCATAAAAACTATCACGG
This sequence comes from uncultured Salinispira sp., assembly GCA_963966255.1. Classification (GTDB taxonomy): domain Bacteria; phylum Spirochaetota; class Spirochaetia; order DSM-27196; family Salinispiraceae; genus Salinispira. The sequence continues at coordinate 2,552 of CAWZYW010000256.1, forward strand.
TGGATGGTAAACGTCAATATAAACCGGTGTTTGCGTATATATTTGACAAAAACCTCCGCTTCATGATATTTTCTAGTTGTTAATTTCTTGGGGATAAGTCGTTAATTTAAAAATATTTATATATACACCCGAGCCTGCCGATGCTTAGTAGGGAAGCTGTATTTTTTCGGCTTTCTCGTCGGACCGGTAGCGGTAAATCCGCTGAATGTATATACTTAGATAGATAGCGGGGCTATAGCTGGCCTGTGCGGAGGAATCTATAAAGACCATGCGTTCCAATCGTCATTTTAAGAAATCCATTTTCAGTGGCTTCAACGCATTTCTTCGCAAGTCGGTCAGCTCCGTGCGCAGCATTCTCAGTCAGAAATTCACCATCATGTTTATTCCCCACTCCGAGAAGAAGGTCATAAACTTTCAGATGAGCACCCTTCTGCTCGGATTCCTAATCGCGATTTTCGTGTTGATGGTCGGCGGGTTTTTTTACATGACCACGCTCTTTACGGGTTCTGAACAGATCCTGAGTGAGCAGCAGGATGATCTGGTGGTAACCCAGGGAAATCTCGATTCGGTGCTCGACGAAGTGAATGATCTGGTCAAGGTCTACGAGATTTTCGAGAACACCATGAACAGCACCATCCGGGATCTGAGTCTCGCGGGCACCCAGGGTGCCGGCATCAATCAGGCAGGTGACCTCTCTTCGATCAGTGATCTCCAGGAAATAACCGATGGTGAAGCCCCGGAGATTTACGACTTGAGGCGATTGAGGGAATCCCTTTCGGACGCCATTCTTCCCCTGGACAACATCGCTTCAGCAATTCAGGCGGAACAGCAGCTCCTGACCGATCTGCCCACCGCATGGCCCCTGGCCGCCGGACGGGCCGTGGTAACCATGGAATTCGGACCGAATATACATCCGGTCCACGGAAACTGGTACCTCCACAAGGGTATAGATATCGCCGGTCCCACCGGCCTTCCGGTTCAGGCTGCGGCCAACGGTAAGGTGGTGGAAGCAGGATTCAACGGCATTTCGGGATACGGGAACTACGTGCTCATCGAGCATAAATACGGTTTCCGCACAAGATATTCCCACATGTCCCAGATCCTGGTCCGCGCCGGACAGACCGTAGCCCAGGGCGAACGGATCGGCCTCCTGGGAAGTACCGGTCTCTCCACCGGTCCCCACCTGGACTTCCAGATCATGCTGGGAACCGAAGTTCTGGATCCCGCGAGCTTTCTGACCATCAGAAACACCTTCACCCGCTGGCCCAGTCGCACGCGTCTGTGATACCATCCTAACAGTAATGGAACGCTATCCCGAAGAACAGTATGTCAATTCATTGATCGGTTTTGGTAGTCGCTTTAAAGGCGATATTGAAATCGACGGCCTTTTTCGCATCGACGGTGATTTTTCCGGTTCGATTAAAACCGAGGGAAAAGTGCTGGTAGGCACCCATGGGCGCGCCGACTGTACCGTCAATGCCCGGGTAGTAGTGATCGGCGGAGTATTTCGCGGCACCATTTATGCCCAGGAAAAAATTCTCATACTCTCCTCGGCGGTAGTCATCGGTAACCTCTACACCCCCCGGCTGATAGCCGAGGAAGGTGTCCTTTTGCATTGTTCACTGGTGATAACCGGGCGCCGGGAAAAATCCCGCGGAACCGTTCAGTCCCGTCGGATACGCCAGCTCGAAAGCGGAAGCTCCGAGGGGGAAGGCTTTGATGAAGGCTCCCGGCGCCTGACCGGCAAGCGGGAGCGTTCCCGAAGCAACCGGGGTCTTTTCGGTCGCATCTCCCGAGCCGAACAACCGCGCAGTTCCGGGGGCGAGAAGGCGGGCGGACATGGAGAAAATTGACGGCACTTCCGGATTCCTCTATCGGCCCGATGTAACCTCCCGGGAAAAAAAGCAGGAGAAAAGCGGTAAAAGCC
>CAWZYW010000257.1:0-4452 GCA_963966255.1 uncultured Salinispira sp.
TACACAGAGTAGATCGTCGGCAGCGTCAGATGTGTATAAGAGACAGACCTGGATGAAGCAGGTCAGCAGGTGGAGCAGTTCTACAATAGCGGGGAACGCTTTCAGATCGAAGTCAACGAGTATATCTATTTCTGGCTATCCAACGCCGGAAAGGTGCAGATGACCGTCGCCGGACAGAATGTGCTGCTCGGCCGCGACGGAGAAGTAACGGCCGTGAAGCTCGCCTGGAACGGGACTCAGCTGGAACTCGTTCCCATGTATTGATTCGGCGTTCCGACTCGTTTCCGCGGGGCTGCGGTCAGCTGCGCATTGGTATTTGTTCCGGGCGGCATGGTGAGGAGATTCACATGGCGGAAAAAACCATTTTCGAAAAAATCATCGACCGGGAAATCCCCGCAGACATCGTCAGTGAAGGAAGCCATTACCTGGCTTTCCGGGATATCAATCCTCAAGCACCGGTGCACGTTCTGGTCATTCCCAAGGCCAGGGTCCGGGGGATGGATGAAATCCATCAGCTCGAACCCGAAATGCTCCACGGCTTCATGAGCGGCATCAGGGAAACCGCCCGGGAACTCGGTCTGGAGGACTCGGGATTCAGGGTGGTGTTCAACACCGGAAAAGACGCTCAACAGACCGTTGACTATCTGCACGCCCACATCCTCGGCGGAAGGGCCATGAGCTGGCCTCCGGGCTGATCGGCTCAGGACGAATAACCCGGGAAACCCCGGCACTCGACAGGACCGGCATGGATCGCATCGAAGAAAGCCTGGAACTGCTCAACGAAGAGCAACGCCGGGCAGTACTGCATAATGGCAACTCCCTTCTTATCCTCGCTGGAGCGGGCTCGGGGAAGACTCGGGTCATAACCGTGAAAATCGCGTATCTTATCGAACGGCTTGGCATAGATCCCCGTTCCATCCTCGCTGTTACCTTTACCAACAAGGCCGCAGGAGAAATGCGGGAGCGGGCTGCGAGTCTTTCGTCCGCCGCCGAACAGGTGGTGATCCGTACCTTTCACAGCTTCGGAGCCTGGCTCCTGCGACGCAACGCAGCCGCCCTGGGACTATCAAGCAGCTTCACCATTTACGACGATGACGACAGCATCAGCCTGCTCGGCAGCCTGCTCCCCGACCGATCGCGACAACAGCTGCGATATCTTGCCCATCTGATCAGCAGGGCCAAGGACAATTGCCTGGGACCCGAAGATGCGGTGGAAGCCATCAGCGGCGATCCGGAATTCCGGGAAGCGTACCGAAAGTATCAGGAACGCCTGCAGGAAATCGGCAATACCGATTTCGGCGACCTGATCCTGAGACCCATCGAGCTCCTGGAGCGGGAACCCGAAATCGCCGCCCGCATCAGGGACCGATTCCGAGTGATTCTGGTAGATGAATATCAGGACTCCAATGTCGCGCAATACCGCCTTCTGACGAGTCTCTTTCAGAGGGGGAGCTATATCTGCGTCGTGGGCGATGACGATCAGTCCATTTACCGCTTCCGCGGCGCTGAAGTAAGGAATATTCTCAATTTTCCCAAACAATTCGACAATACGGACATCATCCGCCTAGAGCAAAATTATCGCAGCACCAATCCCATCCTCCAACTGGCCGGAGCGGTGGTAAAGCAAAACGAAGGGCGCCTCGGCAAAGAGCTCTGGACCGACCGCGAAGGAGGGAAGCTCCTCGTGCTCGCCCGGCTCAGCGATCAGGATGCGGAGGTTGAATACGCCATTCAACTGATCCGGGACGATTTTAACGGCGAAACCGCAATCCTTTACCGGACCAATGCCCAGAGCCGACTGTTCGAAACCCGCTTTCTCCAGGAAGGCATTCCATACCGCATCATCGGAACTCTTCGCTTTTACGAAAGAGAAGAAGTAAAAGACGCCGTAGCTCTCCTCAAGCTCCTGGCCAATCCAAAAGATGAGGTCGCGTTTTCCCGAATCGTCAACAAGCCGAGCCGGGGCATCGGCCAGGTAGCACTGCGGCGAATCCTTTCCCAACTGGGGGCTGCCAGGGGAAATCTGGTCCATGCCGCCGAATACGCCATACCCGGCAGTGCCAAAAAGACCGCCAAGGGCATGGCGGAGTTCGTCTCATGCATGGAGAAAGCCGCGGGCTACCTCAACGCGCCATCGTCGGAAATCTCGCACCTGGGCGAACTGGTGGAACGTTCGCTGGAAGACAGCGGACTTGCCCGGTATCATCTCAATCAGGACGAGGTGACCGGAAGCGGGAAGATGCAGAACCTGGAAGAGCTGGTGAACGCCGCCAGTCTGTATCCGGCGAACCACGAAGGCCTGGTGGAATTTCTGGAGGCCATCGAACTGGACGGGGCCCGGGAGCAGAACGAAACCGATGCCGACGTCACCCTTATCACCATGCACAATACCAAGGGCCTCGAATTCGACCGCGTGATGATAACCGGACTGGAAAACGAGCTGTTCCCCAGGACCGACGACGGAGACCGGGAATCCCTCGAAGAAGAACGCAGGCTGTTTTATGTCGCGATAACCAGGGCCCGCCACGAATTGCACATCACCAGCTGCGCAAGCCGGCGTATCCACGGGCGCATTCAAAGCCTGAGCCCGTCGATATTTCTTCGGGAAATACCCGAGGCGCTGATCGATGTCTACGGAGGCAGGCAGTCTTCCTCGAGCGATGGATGGCGGGATCCCTTCGGCGATTCCGACCCCTGGGCCGCATGGCGGGGTGACGCCGGCGGGATGCCCGTGGTTCCGGAATACGGTTCCGCGGCGGGAGCCGGCCCGGATTCCGGCCAGGACCGGGAAATGGAATACCCTCCGGGGCAACTGGTGTATCACGACGAATACGGTACCGGTGAAGTCGTGAAAAACAGCTATAATGGAAGCGAGGAAGTGATCCTCGTTCGTTTTGAATCGGGAGCAACTGCTCAATTTATTCCCCGGTTCAGCAGCGTCGATAAAGTAAGCCGGGACTGGTAGTTCGCATCTGGCCGCCCGGCAGGACATCATTGGAAAGATCATGAAAGTGACCCGAGCCCGGGATTACCGCCTGTATTTCGGCGATCAACGTTCACGACTCCTCGACCTCGCCCTCGACGGGGGCCGAGCCCTGTTCGGCCACAGCCCGAGAGGTCTGTCAAAGACCTACAAGGCCGGTATTTCCCGGGGACTCTACGCCCCCTTTCTTTCCGAAGCACATTCCCGGGCGTGCGGGCACCTGAGAAATCGTTTTCCGGATTACAAGGTTCTTATTTTTCCTGACCGCCGGCGAACCCTGGATTTTCTGCTCCGGGGCCCGGGAATCGACGTACCCGAATCGGCGTTTCGCCGACCCGGCGGAACCTACGGACCCGACTCTTCGGTCCAGATCTGGCGTCCGTACGAAGCTCAGGAAGCCTGCACGGATTTCCTGCTCCCGATTATTCCGCAGCCGGGAAACTGGGCACCCCAGGCGCTCCTATACCGGCGAAGCATGGATGAGCTCAAGTCATATGAAACCTGCTCCCCCTTGGCCCTTGAAGGCCTGGTTCATATGCTGGAGCTTATGGAAGTCGCAGAGCGCTACGCCACCTTCGGGAGCGCGGCGAAACTCGATAATCAGCCGAAGAAACACGCCGCGGCACTGGGCAAAACCCGGCCCCACCTCGACGAAAGCCAGTGGGCCCGGGCACTTCCAGCCGAGAGTGCCGCAAGGTCCTCAACCTGGCTCCGCCGGGGACCATACCTCAGCCACCGGGACCCGGAGTCAATAGATCCCGAGCAGTGGCACCGCTTTACCCGGCGGGGAAGGTCACACGGATTGCTCCTGCCCGGGACGGCGGATTCTGTTATAATAATTCCGGCCATGTTCAGCGACCGGGAGGAACGGGCCATGCATACTTTGTTTTCCGGAGGCATTGATGAGTAATACTGTCCTGTTGATGATGATCCAGCTGGTGAGCGGAGCCCTGGTCACCCTGTTCGCAATTCTCCTGTGGTCGAAAACCAGGGACAGCTCCTGGATGCTGGTGATAATCGGCGTGATCCTCTGGTACGGACGCATCCTGTTCGAAGCGCTGGAGCTTTTCGGCGTTGCCCGACTCGAATTCGATATTAATTGGCTGAATATTCTGGCCCTTGCGGCTCTGCAGAATCTCCCCGTGATCTTTATCGGATTGGGCATCATTGTCGTGCTTAACCGCAAGACTTGACGTGCTGAACGCAATGTGATTCTATTTCGTCGAGGCTTCGCCGGCATAGGGCGGGCGAATAATCCTTTTGTCATTCCAGGGAGGCACAATGGTTGCGCTTTTGATTGGTATCATCTTTATCGCGTTCGCGGTGGTCGCCGTATGGCCCGATTTTCTCCTCAACTGGTGGCAACCGATGCTCGAGTTCCTCAAGGGCGGAGTTCCCGTATTCGCCATGTTCGTGGGTCTCATCGCCGTATTTATCGGCATAGCGGATATCAAGGACCGGATTGAAGC
>CAWZYW010000258.1:0-4445 GCA_963966255.1 uncultured Salinispira sp.
ACAGAGTAGATCGTCGGCAGCGTCAGATGTGTATAAGAGACAGGTATCCTCTGTAGCGTCAAGGAGTACGTACACATGGCAAAGAATAGTACTGCCAGGGGTAAAATCGTACGCCGGTTCGGGCTTAATATTTTCGGTAATCCGAAATATGATCGGCTTCTCAAGAAGAAGCCGTCTCCTCCGGGAGAGCCCAAAAAAGGCCGGCCGCGACAATCCGAATTTGGTCGGCAGCTTGCAGAAAAGCAGAAAGTCAAATTTGCTTATGCGCTGTCGGAGCGCCAATTCCGCAATGTCTTTGAAAAGGCGAAGCGGATGAAAGGTGTTGCCGGTCACAACATGCTGATCCTGCTGGAACGCCGGCTGGGCAATGTTGTTTACCGACTTTCCATGGCAGCGAGCCGGGCTCAGGCCCGTCAGCTGGTCACCCACGGTCACGTTTACGTGAACGGACGCCGGCTGAATGTTCCTTCTGCCCTGGTTCGTCCCGGCGACGAAATCACCATTAAGGAACGGAACGCATCCAAGGAACTGGTACGGAAGACCCTTGCTGAAAACAACGGTCGTCCCGTACCGCCGTGGCTCACCCTCGAAGCTGACCAGCTCAAGGCCAGCGTGAAGGTTCTGCCTACCCGGGATATGATCCCCACGATCGCGGAAGAGCAGCTGATCGTCGAATTCTACTCCAAGTAATTCGCGGTCTTCAGCGCTTGTATGCGTATCTCAACACAGGAACCCTGCCCGTTCGGGCGGGGTTTTTTTATGTCCGGATGTCATCGCATCCGGGGTAATGTAATTCGTTCCGGTTCCGATATATAATGAAGAAAGTCTTCGAAGTATCCCAGGAGTAACCATGCAGAAGTTGGCGGTCCTCAGTTCTGACAGCGAGCTGAATGATAGAATCAGCCTCATTTGTGAGAAGTTCAATCATTATTTTGAGCCTCATTTTTTCAATGATGCCGGACCGGCTATTGAATTTCTCAAGTACGAGCTTCCTGAAATCAATATCCTGAATTTTTCCGATACTAAAATCGACCACGGTGAGGTGCTGAATACCATCAAGGAAGACCCCTGGCTGCACTACGGAGGCATAATTCTGGTACACAAGGGGAGAGACCGGGAAGAAATCAACGAGGTGACCCCGAGCCTGAACGTGGTCGCCACCATGACGCGCAACGAGTTCGTGAAGTCTTTTTTCCGGGTGCTGAAAATCCTCGTCCAGAACCGCCAGATTCTCTTTCAGCGGGACCTGCAGAAATACCTTATGAAGCGGATTTCCGGTCAGCTGGAAATGGATAATGATCCGTTTAATGTCCGAACCTATGCGAATCTGATTCCCAACTATTTGTACAATCTCGGATATATCGATGTAGATCTGAAAGACAAGCTGCACGTCGCCCTCTTTGAGATGCTGATGAACGCCGTGGAACATGGGAACTGTAATATCTCCTTCAATGAAAAGTCTGCCTGGCTCGAGGACGGCGGGGACATCATCGACCTGATCAGGAAGAAGAATACCGACGAGCGGATAAAGAATCGCCGGGTGTTTTTTTCCTATACCATCGAACCCGAGCGATCCCGATATACGATTCGTGACGAGGGGAAGGGTTTTGACTGGCGCACCCATCTGGCCAGAAAACAGGACGAAATGGCTCTCCACGGCCGGGGAATCATGATGACCGGGGTGTACACCGAGAATCTCGAATATAACGATCTGGGAAATGAAGTGAGCTTCGATGTGAAGCACAACAAGGTGCAGACCAACATGGTTCCGGCCATATTCCAGGATCAGGAAGAAACGGTATTCCAGGATAACGAAGAGGTGTTCAGCGAGGGCGAGCAGTCGAATTATATGTACTACATTGTCAGCGGCCAATTGAACATTTATCGGGACGAAACCATGGTGTCCCGTCTAACCCAGGATGATCTTTTTCTCGGCGAAATGTCTTTTCTGCTGTCAAATACCCGATCGGCTACGGTGCGTTCCAGCGGGGAATCCAAACTCATCCGCATTTCGAAAAACGACTTCGTAAATTCCATCAAAGCCCAACCTCATTACGGTATTCTTCTGGCCCGGCTTCTGGCCGGCCGTCTCGATCGGTTGAACGATTACGTGGCGAAATTGAAAGCCCGGGTTGATATGCACGAGCATCACAATTCCGAAGACGTGATACAAAACGTCGGTGAAATGACTGGGCTCAGCAGCTGATCATTACGCCGCACCCAAAAAAACTGGGGCGATTTTACTGTATCGATATTTCTCAGCTCTCGCCTCTGATCGGAAATTGTGGGGCAATATGATACATCATCGAGTTGCCATACATTCATCCCGTGACGCAAAATGATTCACCCTTCTAACTCCGAGATAAATTCGCAATTTAGCAGTCCGTAAATTATTATATTGCAGAAAAATACTGGCCTCTGCCGTTTATCTTTTTGGCATGGAATTTGCAAAATTTCTATAAACATCTATTGAGGAGGTTGGTATGAGCGAAAGCGTACTCAACGATCTGTATGAGCTGACCCGCGAAATGTCCCGTATCTTTGATACGGTTCCCACCCGCGGTCTCGGCAAATGGCCGGAAACCAATGTGTACGAAAGTCCCGAAGCGTTTGTACTGGTTTCCAAGGTACCGGGTGTCGCGAAAAAAGACATCGATATCAGTATCAAGGATAACACTCTCACGATCTCCGGAGAGCGAAAGCCCCCGAAGCGGGAAGATGCCAAGAGTCACCTTTCGGAAAGATTCTTTGGAGCTTTCGAGCGAAGTTATCTTCTGAACCAGAAAATCGATACTGATGGCATCAGGGCTCAGTCGGAAAACGGATTGCTGATCATTCATCTGCCTAAGATGGTTGAGGCAAAGCCACGAAAAATCCAAATCGCATGACGGTGAAGGAGGGAAGCATGGACATTATGAAAAAAAATCGTTCCCAGGAAGAAAACGTTCAAACTTCACGGGGAAACAGTTATCGCAGCCCGGCCACCGACATCTTTGAAACCGATGAGTATTACGAGCTGCATTTCGATGTTCCGGGGGTTGAAAAGGAGGACATCGTCCTCAGCGTAGAAAATCAGGTGCTGGTATTGCGGGCCGAGTGTAAAAAGAATCCCGGTGATGATTATCGTTGCCTGCAGGATGAAATGGTGTATTCCAGTTTTCGCAGGAGCTTTGATCTGGGTGATGCGGTAAATCCGGAGGGGATCAAGGCGGAATACTCAAATGGCGCCCTGACGGTGAGGCTTCCGAAAAAAGAAAGCCAGAAAACCCGGAAAATCGAAATATCCGTCGCCTGATATCCACTACGTACACCGGGGGAGCATGAACAGTTCCCTCGGTGTATCGCGTGTAAACCAAATCAAATATTGATCAGCTGCTGAATTCTTTGATGTCCTTGGTATTCAGCACCGCGTTGTACCCGATTTTGTCGACCAGTTTTACGATTTCCTCGATGGTCTCATCCCGGCCGTCATATTCGAGCTGGATCTGGCTGGTGTTGCGGTCCACGTAGCAGTCAACCACGCCGCCGAGTTTATTTCCCACGTGCTCAATGGTGTACACACAGCTGGTACAGGTTGCCCCATCCACGTCAATTAGGGCCTTTTTCGTTTCAATAATCGGTTTTTGGTCGCTTGTTTTCTTTTTCCACAGCATGGGTGAAATATATCCAGATTCGTAATCTGAGTAAAGCACTCTGATAATTTGCAGGATTCGTAGTGATGACTTGACAACCCCAGGCGCATCGAATACAACAGGGCTTGCGTTCATAATCAGTGTACCCCGCCGGCCGGCGCCATGCGCCCGTACTTTATTTCATTTTCGGAGAAGTTTTTATGATAACCGTTTCGGACCTGTCTCTCACCTTCGGCACCAAGCCGCTTTTCAAGGAAGTCAATCTCAAATTCACCCCGGGCAATTGTTATGGAGTCATCGGCGCCAACGGGGCGGGAAAATCCACCTTCCTTAAAATCCTCTCAGGTGAGATCGAGAACTATTCCGGGGAACTCAGCATCGAAAAAAACGCCCGGCTTTCAGTCCTGAAACAGGACCAGTTCGCATACGATGAATACAGCGTGATGAACACGGTAATCATGGGCAACCGTGAATTGTACGACGTGATGATCGAGCGCGAGGAATTGTACGCCAAGGCGGACATGACTGAGGATGAGGGCATGCGGGTTGCCGAGCTGGAGGGAACCTTCGGAGAAATGGGCGGCTATGAGGCCGAATCGGAAGCCGGGATCATGCTTTCCGGTCTTGGTATCGATACCGATCTCCATTTCTCGGATATGAAGGATCTCGATGGTCCCCAGAAAGTACGGGTGCTCCTGGCCCAGGCGCTGTTCGGCAATCCGGATATTCTTCTCCTTGACGAGCCCACCAACAGCCTCGACCTGGAAAGCATCAACTGGCTTGAGGATTTCCTGAGCAAATTCGAGAACACGG
>CAWZYW010000259.1:0-4441 GCA_963966255.1 uncultured Salinispira sp.
ATACAATGAAAACCATGATCCTGTTTATCTCCTCCCGTTCCTACACATTAAAAATCGATGAAGAAAACCTGCTACTGATACCGACGAAGCTGGGCTATTCTATTGCCTTCAGCACGGAACAGGGAGAACAGATCATTTCCGAACTTATGGAATAGAAATAGAAAAGATCGCTGATGCCAGAACTCAAGCAAAGGAAGAACATGAAAAGTATTGAAACCGAGACGCCCGGGAAGTGGATGGAGGGCTGGTCGAATCTGTACCGGCAGCAGTCAGAGCTTTCAGATGATGAACTGAGGAAAATCCAGCCGAGCAACCCCGTTCAATTGTTGTTGAGGTTTACTGACATAGATGGGCTCAAGGCCCTGGAGTTCGCATCAGGCAACGGTGATAATGCGTTCGCCCTGTACGAAGCCGGCTGTCATGTCACCGGATTCGATGCCTCAGCGGACTCCCTCGCTCTGATGAAGTACAAAGCCGATCTACTGGGCGTCGATCCCGAGCGATTTTCCGTGAGCCTGGCCGATATGGCCGATTTCCCGTTCGAAGCGAATGAGTACGATATCATTCTGACGAACCAATGCCTTCAGTATTTATTCGATCGGGCGATCGCGAAATTCACGGAGATCGCAGAAAAGATCAAACCCGGAGGATGGTTCGTATACTCGGGCAATATCCTGCCGCATAAGCCGACGGAAAAACCGATTCGCTTTATAACGGCTGAGGAAATCCAGACCATCCTGTCGGACTGGGAATTCATAAGTTTCGGAACCGACCGGATTCTCATCTGCGAAGGAGATCTCAGGGGATTTATCCATTTCGTCGCCAGGAAGCCGGAGTAACGGCAACATAGCGAAGCAGTATCGCCATTCCGGCTGTGGGGCCCCTTACTCAGCGGCGGCGTACCATGCGGGTTCGTTTCCTTCCAGACCGGATCCGCGGAACATGGCATTCATCATTTCCACGGTCGACACGTCCCAGCCTGACAAATCCCCGGTAAAGCTCGACGCCCCGAAGAACATCCAGCCCATACGGATCACCGATGAAACATCCCAGGCCGAAATGTCGCCGCTAAAACTGCTCGCCTTGTAGAACATCCAGCGCATTTCGGTAATATTCGATACGTCCCAATCGTTCAGGTCGCTGTTGAAGCTTTCGGCTTGATAGAATAGCAGTCCCGCGCTGGTCACATTCGATACGTCCCAGGCAGACAGATCACTGGTGAAGCTCCTGGCGCCCCAGAAGGTCGCCCCCAGGAAACGGACGTTGGAAACGTCCCAGGCCGACAGGTCGCTGGTGAAACGCTCCGCCCCCATAAACATCCAGCCCAGATCGGTGGCGCCCGACATATCCCAGTCCGACAGGTCCGCGTCGAAGTTGCCGGCACCCATGAACATCCTGGTGAAAATCTCCACATTCGAGACGTCCCAGGATTCAATGCCGGGAATTTCCGTTAAAGCGCTTTCTTCGACTATTTCCGAGGCGAAGGCCCGGTTGAAATTGGTGGTGGTACTCAGGTCGGGAATATCGGTGGCGCTCACCGTCATGTTCGTACAACCGAGGAACTGGGCCCCGAGGGTGCCGAAGGTGAATGAGCCCCACTGTTTAATTTCAAGCAGCGCCTGGGGATTGCCGGTAACGGTTCCCCGGTCATTGGGATTCGGTTGAAAGCTCCAGTCGCCGATAGTCCCGGATATGACTACTTCGTACTCGCCGGGTTCGGCATAGGTATGAACGGCACCCGAATAGTCATCGGGGGTGACCCGGCTTGTGGTTCCGTCTCCCCAGTCAACGCTGAAGTCCGATGGAAGGGCGGCGGTGACGACGGTGGTCCCGCCGTACCGCATATTCGGATACTCATAGTCGCCGGGTTCTATCAGCGGAAGCGCAATTTGCTGATTCGCTTCGACGGTTTTCCAGACGGTGACGAAGTCCCCGGGACCGTAAGTGTGTGCATTCAGGGTAAAAATCACTGCGAAGAAGATAAGGAGAGTAAGGATGGTACGTTTCATGCGAGCCTCCCGTGCAATAAGCCAGCGTTTCGCACACAGGTTATTTCACCTGCCAGCTTACCCCCCTTTTATCGCTAAATCAATAAAAAAAGATCGATTATCGATTCACCCTCCCGAGGGTTTATATCTCATTATGAAGCTGCTCGGAAACCATCCGCGCCCCAGAATCCCCGCACAGCTCCAGACTGATATCCCAGAGCCTGTCCTGAAGATCCGGATTCAGGACCGATTCGTCTTCGGTTAGTTCGCTGAACACCCCTTTCCTGCTGGTGAAGAGTTTGCCGGATTTCTCCAGGCTCGAATCCTGGCTTTCCTCGAACAGCGGTGCCATGATCCGCCCGCACTCTTCCACGGATATAAACCCGCCGAAGAGTTTCATCAGCGTCGCCATAAATCTCATAAAACCGGGAATGATATTGATCTGATTGCTCCAGACGGTTTTGGATATTGAGTATCCGACGAAGGACAGCTTCGAACCGGGTTTTGATCGGTGCAAACGGTTTAATTTATTCAGGAACATCCGCTTGGCCACCATGGCCTGATGGATTCCGTCCTCGTAATGCCATTTCTTTTTCATCTGGAGATCGTCCCAAAAGATCTCGCCACCCAGAGTCGCATTGAATATCACCCGGCCGCCGCTCTCGGATTTCTCAAGCTGGTCGAGCAGGGAGATAACCAGGAGGAAATGTGACAGATAATTCACTTGGAAGTGGGGATCCATGCCGTCGGGAGTCTCCCTTCGTTCCGGGGCGTAGCCAAGGCCGGCGTTGACGAATATCGCATCGAGAGATTCATAGCCGGTTTGGATTTCTCCGACAGCCCGTTTGACATCTGAGAGCATCGTCAGGTCGCATTGAATAAATGAAAGCGAATCATTTCCTGTTTTTCCCGCCACCTCTTGAACAAGCCCGGCTCCGCGCTCGGCGTCCCGGCCGAGGAAAATCACCTCATGGCGCGGGTCTCCGCTGCCGGCAAGGGCTTCCGCCACTCCCAGACCCATCCCGTTTGTGGCTCCGGTGATCAGTACTCTCATTGTTGTCTCCTATCCTGATTATTTCATTGCCGTCGGGCGGCATCTACGAACATCAGAAAAAACGCAGCGCAATCAATGCGGCGGTTATCAGCAGGCCCGCTGCGTACCAGCCTCGGCTCCACTTGAACACCCGGTAGCCGTCCATTCCTTCAAAGGGAATAAAGGGTATAGCCTGATAGATCAGCACCGGAGTGAACAAGGCCCGCAGACTTTCGGAGATGCCGGGCCAGGGAACCAGGTAGGTCGTGGCATAAACAACCAGGGTTGCCATCCAGGCGGCGAAGGCCGCCGACCCCTCAAAACCTTTAAACCGGGAAAAATGCCAGATGTGTTCCCTTGGAACCCACATTCCGAAATGAGGCCACCAGGCTCCGAGGAGACCGAGCCCCACCGACCAGGGGCCGCCGCCGTGGGCGTTCTGATAGCGCAGCTTGCCATAGCGCCGGGCAAAGGGGAAGCTGAACAGGATCCTCAGCAGGCCCGTTCCGATTATCATGGCCGCTGCCGATATCAGCCAGGCCCATCCGACCCGGCCGAAACGCCCCACCCCTGCGGCGGCGATTATTGCGAGAAGGAGGCTGATCAGGATGCCACGCAGCGGCCCGTGACGATGAATCGCCGTTTCTTCCAGCGCTTCTGGCGCGGGATTCGAGGCTTTGCTGCGAAGCCACAGGCTGTAGCCCGTGTTGGCGAAGGTCATGAAGAACAGATACAAAAAACCGAACAGGGAATACGGATATATCCCGCGGAACCATGAGGGAATGGAAAAACCTTCTCTGGCGAACATGTTCCAGGATGGAGTGTTGTCATCGCGGATAAGAGCCAGTTGATCCTCGCAGCCCGCCGATACCAGCTCATCCAGACCCCGACGGAGCAGCTCAGGTCCCAGGCCCTGCCCCCGGCCGGCGGCATCGACGAATATAAAATCGATCATGCCGGCTTTTTTGCCGATGCGCTTAAGGATTACCCCGCCGACCATCTCACCGTTGCCGTTCAGGGCGTATATTCCCCATTTAGGATTTGACGGCACGATAAGCCCGCTTCCGAAGCCGAATACTCTCCTGGCCAGAGAAGCCATTTGTTTCGACTCATTATTGGTCGATACTGATCTATATTCCATAATGCCTCCGAAGCATACAATATACCATCGATTGACCGCGGCAATTACTGATCTCGGTCCGGATTTCCCGCAGACGCCGTTGACGACGGATTGCCGAACATCGGACGCAAACCTCGTTTTTTTCAGGGAACTGCGAAAAAAGTGAATAATTATCCACTATTTTCCAATATTTACTTGCTTTTCTGAAGCGGAGAATAGAATTTGGAGTAAAGAGACTTCAAGGAGGATATATCTATGAAGAAACTCATTACCGCATTGACTCTTTTCGCACTCCTCGCC
>CAWZYW010000260.1:0-4410 GCA_963966255.1 uncultured Salinispira sp.
GTGAAGATCATGATCAATGAAAATGGTCGCGCGTATCTTGAGGATGAGGGAGAAATCATAGACCTTTCGAATATTCAGGGACTGTTTATCGCCAAGGCGGTGGATCCAAAGGATGCCACCGCGCAGGCCACCGCCGCGAACTGATGTATCCGTCACGTCACTGATTATTATTCTCAAAAACGAATTACCAGTTCTTTATACTCGGTACGCCTTCTGTGACAAAAAATAATCAAATCGGTAATCTCGGAGAAAACGCCTGCGCCGGATTTCTTGCTTCCCGGGGCTGGAAAATCCTCAAAAGAAATTTAAGGACTCCCTATGGAGAGGTCGATATTATAACTGAGAGGCACGGATGCCTCTGGGCGGTTGAAGTCAAAACCAGGAAGGCGATTGACAGAGACCGGATACCGGGAATCATTTCACTCCGTCAGCGACGGAGGGTGCGGAATGGTCTGGTGTGGTTCGCAAGGGAATGCGGAAAAAATACCTGCCGTTCAATGAATCTCTATCTGGCACTCATCGATCTCTCTGAATGGAAAATCTGCTTCTTTCAATTGCCCGCAGAGGATTAATGGATCATGGAAGATCGAATCGCACTCAAAAGCCGGGAAACCCTGCTCGAAGATCTGAAGCGGAAAATCCGCGACCCTAATTATCTTCAGGAGGCGGTGCAGCGACTGGCGGGAAATCTCACACGGGAATACTACCAGCGCAATGATAAGGGCTCGGAACGGGCCTGACCGTCGGCTTACTCAACTTCTACATCGACTCCAGCAATCAACCTCGCTAATGCGAGGGCACGTCGTTTAGTATCCAGGCTCAGACCGGAGGGTATGACCTCCAGGATCTGGTCGAACAGGGTCTGGCTTGTCATGCTCCAGGTCCGCTCATGCATACTTCGTATCGCGCTGAGAATTTCGGTAGTAAGGCGGTTGTCCGGCTCAATTATGCTGCTCCGGCGCAGGATCCGTGCGAACTGATTGCTTCGGTACTCGTTGAATGGAGGGGCTATCTGGGCGTACACGGAGAATGCAGCCGAAAGCACCACCGGGTCAATTTCGATGGCGATTATCCGGTCCAGGGAATCCAGGCTGTACTCCCCGCCGATGAAGCCCAGGAGGTCTACGGCGCGCTGTCTGAGGGGAACCAGGGCGGTGGCAGGCCGGGGCCCGGTATATTGCTCGGAGTAGGGGCTCAGGGCAACCCGCTCCAGGAGCTGAACTGCCGCGCGGTCAGCCGAACTTACTTCCCCGTTGTATACCTGGTCTTCCATAAATCCGATTGCTTCGCTGTACAGGGGCTCATCGGCGAATCGGGTAATGGCGTCGAGCCACTGGACTTCAGAGCGAGAGAGTTGCGGGGCATCCAGGGGAATCCATTGGATTTCCCCATCCTGAGCGGACATCATTGCGGGAAATCCGACTAAAACCATGAGAAGCAGTGTATGCAGAGGCAACGGGGCTGGGCGACCAGATTTCATCAAAAAAATACTATACCGAAAGACTGAACTTGACCATAGGACCGTTCAGACCTATGATCAGTCCTATGAAAAAGGCCCTATTCCCCGGATCCTTCGATCCGCCGACCAACGGACACTTGAACATCATCAGTCGGGCCATCGATATATTCGATGAGATTCACGTGGTTATCGCCGTAAACCCCCACAAATCATATTCCTTCAGCGCCGAGGAAAGGCATCAGATGATGGAGGAGCTCTGCGAACCTTATGAGAACGTATCCGTTCACCTCTGGGATAAGCTGATTGTAGACTTCGCGGAAAAAATGGGAGCCAAGGTGCTCCTTCGGGGGGTAAGAGCGCTTGCGGATTTTAATTATGAATTCGAACTCTCCATGTTAAACAGGGGCTTGAATTCCCACATCGAAACACTGTTTATGCCAACCGATCCGAAATACTTCGTCCTTCGATCCAGCCAGATTCAGGAGCTGGTTCGACTTGGAGGGGATATCACCACCATGGTGCCGGAAGGCATTATCGAGCGGGTAACCGAGCGTTTCAGCCGGGCTCCGGGCTGATGCCGGGTTTAAATACCGCGGTTTCTTGTTACTACGGGCGTTGTTCCTGAATGAAATTCACTTATTTTCGCAAAAATTGTTTACACGCTGGCGCGTTTCAGGGTAAATTGAACAACGTTCAAGTTAGCTTGACAAAAGGTACAGCTTCAGGTAAGTTCTCATGAATTAAATAATAAGAGTGAGGATACCAGTATGGCTGTACCCAAGAAGCGGGCTTCCAAGGCACGTACCCGCAGACATCATTCCATCAACCGCAAGCTTAATGTTGCGAATCTGGTGGTTTGTGATAACTGCGGCGCGAGCAAGATGCCCCATCGCGTATGTCCTAAATGCGGTTTTTACCGTGGGAAACAGGTTATTGAGCCGGATGCGCTTTCCTAAGCGGAATCCGGCTTGCATGGCCGAACAGTATGCTGCACAATATTGACGTGTAGCTGCGGTAAACGGCTACACTACAACACAATGGAGGATTCCATGGACGAACTGTTCGAGAAGATGAAGAAGCTCATCGCCGATAAGCTGGAAGTAGAGGAGAGCAAAATCACTCCCGAATCTTCATTCCGCCAGGACCTTGGTGCCGACAGCCTCGACACGTATGAACTGGTATACGCCATCGAGGAAGAGATGGGCATCACCATCCCCGACGAGAAGGCAAACGAATTCGAAACCGTTAAGGATGCAATCGAGTTCATCAAGTCTCAGCAGAACGGCTGATTATGGCCGCTTCCGGTGAATCCCTGCGGGCGCCGCAGGTTTCGCCGGACCGGAAGAAAGAGCTGCAGCTATTCGAAAAGAACGCTGGATTAAGGTTCAGGAGGCACGACCATCTGAACCTTGCTTTTTCTCACCGGTCCTACGCGAACGAAAGTTCCAGCGAGGTGGCGAATAATGAGAAGCTCGAATTCCTTGGTGATTCGGTTCTCGGACTGGTGATAGCCGAGTATCTTTACGAACTGCTCCCTCAGGAAGAGGAGGGGCGGCTGGCAAAGATAAAGTCCTTCGTCGTTTCGGAAAACAGCCTGGCGGACATAGCACGAAAACTCAAAGTTGACAATTGCATTCTCATTGGCAAGGGTGAGGAGTATTCCGGCGGTCGCGGTAAAAAGGCGATTCTCGCCGACGCAATGGAAGCCATCATCGGCGCGTTTTTTATCGATTCCGGTTTCACGAAAGTAAAGAAGTTCATTCTGCGCCACTTTATTCCCGAGATCAACAAGGTTCTGGAAAATCGGCACCGAAAGGATTACAAGACCCTTCTGCAGGAATACCTGCAAAAGCGGCACAAGCAGTACCCGAAATATCATCTGGTAAAAAAAACCGGACCGGACCACGCCAGGGAATTCTGGATCGAAGTGCAGGTCCTCGATAAAAGCTTCGGGCCCGGCCGTGGGCGGAATAAAAAAGAGGCTGAGCAGAAGGCCGCCCGGCTAGCCTGGGAGCATTTAAACGCCGGCCAGTCCAAATAGACCTTTGCCTTATATATTTTCCCCAGACAACGGCAGAATTTGCCGAATGTAAAAATTCCGCGCCAGCTCTACCAGCTCTTTCCGCGAGTTCATGTTCGGATCATCGATGACCGCCTCGAGCAGATAGTCGAGAACGGTGCTCATCACGGGGCTTTTTGGAATTCCGGCTTCCAGATGAAGGGTGTTTCCGTTCACGGCGAGATCTTTAAGGGTGAGGGCCGCGTTTTCCTGTAATTCATTCGAAACCGAATCCCGCAACTCTTCGATCCAGGCCACGGGCCGGGGGCTAAGGGGGCCTTCGGGCTCGCTCTGATCCCAGAATGGCCCCTGTTTTCCCGCAAGATCGGCGGTTTTAAGCCTTAACAGATCAAATCCCAGATCCGAGCCGATACGGCTCACAAAACGTCGAATGTGCTTCCCTTCCATGTCCGGGCGGGTCGAAAACATGTGGTGGCGAATAAGCCGAATAACAGTCTTGATCAGCGCTTTGGGATACTTGAGCCGGGTCAGTATTTCTTCGGACATCTCTGCAGATCGAACTTCATGCCCGGGAGAATACACCGTACCGTCGTCACGGCTGACGGTGGTTTGCGGTATGCCCACATCGTGCAGAAGCCCTGCAAGGCGCATCTCGAGGCTCTCAGGGGGAGTATAATCGCAGGCGCAGAGCAAGTGGCTGAACAGGTCCCGGCCTTCGGGCAGGGAATCCCGTACCATGCCGCGAGTGGCGCTCAACTCGGGGAGAAAGAGGGGCAGGGCTCCGATCTGCTCAGCCAGGGAGATACCAAGACTCGGCCGGGGGGAACGCAGGATTTTGGTGAACTCATCGCGGACCCGTTCCACCGAAACCGGCTTCAGGTAGCCGAGCCGTCCTTTCATGGCTTCGAGGGTCGCGTTCTCTATCCTGAAA
>CAWZYW010000261.1:0-4402 GCA_963966255.1 uncultured Salinispira sp.
GATTCGACGAGATCCGACAGGGCATGGTAGCCCGAAAACTGGACACCCGACGAACGAAGATGGGGGGAGAACTCAAACCCTGGATAGAAGTCGACGGAACGTTGAGCATGCGGCAGGAAGGGAGCGCTTTGCTCAGCGCAGACGGAAAGCTGGCGGGCCTTTGCAGCCTGCTGCCTCAGCCCACGGGACAGGTCATCGGAGTCGAGATGCTCGAACATATCGTGCCCCGCATTCTCGACGGAGGAACCCCGGCCCCGGCATACCTGGGCATCCGGACCGCCCCGGGTGCCGATGAAAACGACAGCCCGACCTTGATCGTGACAACGGTTGACAAGTCCAGCCCCGCTTTTGAGGCGGGAATCCGCTCAGGGGATATTATTCAAAAAAGTCATGGGCCTCCCCTCTCGACTCCCAGGGAGCTGTTTTTGCTCCTGAGGTCCTTCGACGCCGGCGAAACCATCGAAATAGAAGTAAACCGGGTATCCGATATAAAAATCATAAAAGTGAAACTCGCAGTCCGCGTCTGATTCTTCCGGGCAATCGAGGACAATCACTTCGGTTCTGACTGCACATCCACGCAGGGCACCGCAATGCTTTTCTCAGACAGGGCATGAGCCAGGGCAGTGCGCAAGGCTTCGGCCGGCAGGTCAGTTCCGACGGGATTGTGAGGATTCACGCACAGAGCCAGCAGACGGGCGGACCGAATTACCGCGAGGGATATTCCCCGGTTCGAAAGGGTTCGCCGCATCGCCGCCGAAAGGAAGAAGCGGGTCCAATCCTCAGCCACGCTGGTGAGCGCGGTGTTATTGCCATGCCCCGTGAGCAGAGACCGCATTTTCCGGTCGGTGACCGCGCCGCTGATTTGGATCGTGTTATCGGCGGGAAGGTCCGAACCTCGCGCGGCGGGCAACTGAAGGAGCCCGATTACATCCATGGTTCTCTTCACCACCAGCTCCAGACTGTTGCCTACTACGGCGCCGGTGCACAACACCACCCCGTCGCTGAGCCCCGGGCTCCCCTGGCTTCGTCGATCCAGGGCACCGTCCACCAGGACCGGATCGGCGTACCCGGCAAGCTTTTCCAGGGCATGTTCCATGGCGGCGATGCGGTTAATGCCCGCCAGTTCCACCGCCACCGCCTCATCCCATTTACCCCCGCTAACCGTATTAGAAGCCGCCGGGTTCCGGTATACCCCCGGCATACCCAGCACTCCCCTGCCGCCCAGTTCGGCGCAGAGTTCC
The DNA here is from genome assembly GCA_963966255.1 of uncultured Salinispira sp. Taxonomy (GTDB): domain Bacteria; phylum Spirochaetota; class Spirochaetia; order DSM-27196; family Salinispiraceae; genus Salinispira. The sequence continues at coordinate 1,242 of CAWZYW010000261.1, forward strand.
AGTTCAGCAGATGCGAGACGGTTGGTTGTGACGCAGTGGCAGCCCGGGGGCAGGAGTATCCGCGGTTTCCGCTTCAGGGTGAGGATGTCGATCTGTTCGCCGTCCCTGCCGATTGAGGCGATGCCGGGACGACGGCCGGCCTCATACAGGGCCTTGATGAGATAATTCAGCACCGTGGTCTTGCCGGCGTTCTTCGCCAGCCCGACGATGGCCGGTCGGCGGCTGCCGGCCAGGGCCGCCAGGAGCGAATCAGCCATCGGAGCCGGCTGAGCCGGCCTCTTCGGTTCGGCGGCGCCGGGCAAGGCCTTTCGGCTCAAGCGCCAGGATTTCGCCGTTGAGCATTTTCGCCACGCCGTCTGCCGGACCGTATTTCGCCTCCTTGCACAGCTCGCACCAGCATTCGCTGAATATATTCGAGGGCTGTGTATAGGTGGTGAGGACCCCCTCGTAGTTGCGCAGGACATAATGCCGGTCCGACTGGGATACCAGATATTCAGGACCAAGAGGGATTTTCCCTCCCCCGCCCGGAGCATCAACAACGAAGGTCGGTACCGCCATGCCGGTGGTGTGCCCCCGGAGACTTTCGACGATCTCGATGCCCTTGGATAGGGATGTCCGGAAGTGACTGATGCCCCGGGTGAGATCGCACTGGTAGATATAATAGGGTTTCACCCGAATCTTCAGCAGCTCATGGACCAGCTTTTTCATGATCCGGGGGCAGTCGTTTACATCCCGGAGCAGAACGGACTGATTTCCCAGGGGGATGCCCCCATCGGCCAGCCGGGCGCAGGCCTCCCGGGCCTGGGCGGTTATTTCATCGTAGTGATTGAAGTGGGTATTCACGTAGATGGGATGGTACTTGCGCAGCATGCTCACCAGTTCATCATCGATGCGCATGGGCATGACCACCGGGGTTCGGCTTCCGATTCGGATAATCTCAACATGGGGTATGGCCCGGATCGCAGAGATGATCTCTTCCAGCCGGGCGGTGCTTAATGTGAAGGGATCGCCGCCGGAAAGCAAGACGTCCCGGATCTCGGAATGGGCACGGATGTATTCCACCGCCCGATCGATGTTCTCTTTCGACATCGGCCGATCCGTCTGGCCGACCACCCGCCGCCGGGTACAGTGCCGGCAGTTCATGGAACAGATATTGGTCACCAGCAGCAGCACCCGGTCGGGGTAGCGATGGGTGAGCCCCGGGATACTGGAGTCCACATCCTCATGAAGCGGATCATCCATATCAGAAGGATCGCTGTCCAGCTCCTGTATCCGGGGTACCGCCTGAAGGCGGACCGAACAGAGCCGATAGTTGCGGTCCATGACTGCGGCGTAATACGGGGTTATAGCCATACGGAAACGGGACAGGGTTTTTTCCAGTTCGGCCTCCTCGTCATCACCGATATTCACCACCTGTTTCAGGGTGTCGATATCGCTGATGCCGTTTCGCATCTGCCAGTGCCAGTCGTTCCACTGCTGCGGGGTGACGTCCCGATACAGCTCGATGTTTTTCCAGTCGATGTTGCGATATTCATTCATGCGAATAACCTCGTATATATGTCGCGGATCACTTCGTTTTCCCGGATGACGTTTATGGCGAGCTCCGCGTGTCCCGCCGCATATCCGTTGCCGATGATCATTTCGATATCTTTGCCGACCCCTTCTGCGCCCAGGGCCGCACGGGTGAAACTGGTGGCCATGCTGAAGAAGTAGACCCGCCCACCCTGCCGCGTGGAGAGGATACAGGACATCTCGGTATCGGGGATGTTTACGCAATTGATGCTCAAATCCGCCAGATCTCCACCGGTGGCCCGCTCCACCGCGTCGAGCACCGACAGGGCATCGGTGGCGTCGCCGCGGATGATTTCATCGGCAAGGCCGGTGGCGCCGATGCGCTCCAGGCTGGCCTCCCCGTAATCCAGGGCGATGATCATTCCCTCCGGACCGGCAGCCTTCCGGGCTTCGTGAAGACAGAGCAGCCCGGATTTCCCCCCGGCCCCGGCGACCAGCACCTTGTCTCCGGGGCGCACCAGCCGGGCGGTCTGGGCCGGAGCTCCGGCTACGTCGAGCACCGAAAGGGCCAGGGCTTCAGGCAGATCGTCGGGAAGCCGGGCATACAATCCGCTGGCGAACAGCACCGCCTGGCCCCTGATGCGCACCTGATCGTTGTCGAGATTCACCGATATGATTTCGTCGATTACCAGCGGGGTAAGCGAGAGCGAAACCAGGGTGGCGATCCGGGTTCCCTCCTGAAGATCCGAATCCGGGAAGCCGGGTCCCACGCTTCGAACCCGGCCGATGAGCATGCCTCCGGAACCGGTGACAGGATTCTGCATCTTGCCCCGCTGATCCACGATTTCCCTGATCCGGACTGCCACCGCCGCTTCGTCAGGGCCGACATCCCCGACGATCTGGGTGAAGCTGGCGGAATCGATATTCAGAACATCCACGTCGACCAGCATCTCGTTATCCCAGATCTCCCGGCGGTTATCGATCCGTCGGGCAGCCTGGGGCAGGGTTCCGGCGGGTTCCAGGACCCGATGGGTTCCGTATCGGTTTCCCTCTTTCATACGGGCCTCCCATTGCGGGCGATGCCCAGAATATCCCTGGCCTGGTCAGGCGAGGCCAGCGACCTGCCCAGTTCACCGGCTATGCGGGCCACCCGGGCCACCAGCTGGGCATTGCTGTCCGCGAGGATGCCTTTGGAGTAGTAGATGTTGTCCTCGAAACCCACTCTGGCATGACCGCCCAGGAGCATGGCCTGCACCGCGGCGGGAAGCTGATGCCGGCCCAAAGCCGATGCGGTCCAGCTGGCACCCTGGGGTAGCAGTCCGGCCATGAACAGCAGGTTTCCGGCGGAGTAGGGCATGGCGCCGGGGACGCCGAATACCAGGTTGAAATGCAGATGGTCCGACAGCAATCCCTCGGCGGCGAGCTTCAGGGCTGTGGCCACGTGTCCGGCTTCGAAGCATTCCAGCTCGGGCACGGTGCCGGCGGCCCGCATGCGTCCGGCGAACTTCCTGATCAGCGGCGCGTCATTAACGAATATCTCATTGCCGAAATTCAGGGTTCCGCAATCGAGGCTCGCCATTTCGGGCTTCAGGCTCACCGGCTGGATGCGCTCTTCTGCGCCCACGCCCCCAGCGCCCCCGGTGGCCGGG
>CAWZYW010000262.1:0-4394 GCA_963966255.1 uncultured Salinispira sp.
GGGCGCTGGCTCCGCTGTGAATATACCCGCAGTTTCGGCACATCCAGAGTTTTTCTTCTTCCTTGATAAAAACCCGGTCGTTTTCCAGGTTCTCCAGCAGTTTTAAATAGCGTTTCTCGTGCTCTGCTTCGACCTTGGCGATGAACTTGAATGCCGAAGCCACCTCAGGAAACCCTTCCTCCTTGGCGATAGCGGCAAACTCGGGATACAGCTCGGTCCACTCTTCGTTTTCCCCGGCGGCTGCCAGTTTGAGGTTTTCCGCGGTGCTCAGAATTTCACCAGCCGGATACGCCGCGGTAATTTCCACCATCCCGCCTTCGAGAAATTTAAAGAAACGCTTGGCGTGCTGCTGCTCCTGAAGCGCGGTTTCCTGAAATATCCCCGCGATCTGCTCATACCCCTCTTTTTTTGCTACTTTCGCGGCGAATTCGTATCGATTTTTTGCCTGGCTTTCCCCGGCAAACGCCTTGAGCAGATTCTGCTCTGTCCTGGTACCTTTGATTGACGGCATACGCGGTCTCCTGTTTTCTGGTTTCCTATATGATACATCTAAAAGATAAAAATGGATATTTTAGCATTTTTATCAGCTATATCCTGATGAGACGAGGATTCGTGGAATTACCATAGCTGCCCCGCAACCCTTTGCGGGCAACGGGCAGCCGGGGATAAAATGGCAGAGCCCCGACCGGGGTAGAATCCTGCGGCGTACACGCTATACTGTAATCAGAGCACAGGAGATTCAATGGGTAAGGTCAGCGCAGCGGCACGGGATAAATACACTGATACGATACGTCCGTATAAACAGGAAATCGAACAGATCCTTCAGCATGAGAAGAGCATTCTCGCGGTGATAGAGAAAAGCGATGATCCCCCGATTTTCCAGCATATTACCCTGGCGGAGGACAGGCTGAATCTCGCGGCGCTATATCTGTTATTAAACCGGATTTCCCAGTCAATGCTCGGACTGAAGAACGATACCTTCCTCAACGATGCCCGCAAGTGCTGTTATGAAAGCATTATCCACTTCGAGCAGGTGGTCACCGATCAGATAGACGTAGCGTTTTCCGACCTTGATGAAGTATACAAAGCCTTGGACAGCGTTTCCGATCGCAAGCGATATGAGCTCATGCAGAAGCTGGGGTTCACCATCGACTCGGTTATCCAGGCGTACGGAAAGTTCAACCGCTTCCAGTATTCTTTTGTCGAGTTGAACGCCCGCTTCGCCACGGTTTACAAAAATATCATCAATTTCAAAACCATCGTGGCCGGCCTGGACCCCCGAATGGAGGATTATGAGATCCGCGGGAAGATGCTGCAACAGGTAAAGGCCCTGCTTGAAAAAGCGGCCGACGATTATCGTCTTAAATATGAGACCGCGACGAGTCGCATCGATGACTTCAAGGTCGCTATCCGCTACCTATCAGCCCTGAGACGGATACACCTGCTGCTCGGCGAGTCCGATCCGGGGGAAAACGTAAAGAAGAAGGCCGATGTATGGAAGTCGAAGATGGACGATGATGAGCGGCAGCGAAAGGCTGAAGATCGAAAATAAGGGTGTCAGCCTCCGGATGCGTTTGCCCGATGCAACTAAAACCGTTCGCTGATCAGGAAAAAGATACAGCCGATCAGGAATGCCGAGCCACCGATGATCCCGATGGGATTTCCGCTAATAATGCTTTCGGCAAGGAATACAGCGCTTCCTAAGGTGAACAGCAGCCAGCCGGATGTTTCGAGAAATCTGCGTCTGTTCTTGGGTTTTATATTGTAATGGTGACCATAACTTGACAACAAGACATTCGATGTATTAATGTAAGTATGTACTAACAAACAAAACGCTATGAATACCAGAGAAAATATTATTGCCGCTGCGGCCGCTCTGTTCGAACGAAAAGGATTTGCCGGAACAAAGACTGCCGAGATTGCCCGTGAAGCCGGAGTAGCGGAAGTTACCTTGTTTCGACACTTCGGGGGAAAGGAGCAGCTGTTTTCCGCTGCACTTGAGCAAATTCAGAGCCGGGCTGACTTTGATGAGATCAGCGGATCCCTGAACGGAAAGCCGGATCTCGATCTGCCGCGCATCGCCGATACCCTTGGGAAGTACTTTCTCGAGGAGCAGGCTACGATACGCATGATGTTATTCGAGGCAGGTTCCAATCCGATGATTCGGCGGCATATTGCGCAGGGACCGATGAAATCAATTGCGTATCTGCAGAGTTACTTTGCCAGGTACACCCGGAGCGAAGACCTAGATCCTCGGGAGCTTGCGGAAACATTCGTAGGCGGACTATTCGGTATGGTAATAATTCAATTTTCAGGAAATGAAGATGCTGCGTGGCGCAGAGTGAAAGCCTTCACCCGCCAGTTTCTCGCCGGCCTTGAGTTCACATCCCCCTAAGGAGAAAGCTATGACCGTATCTGGGTATTACCGATGGTTCAGGAAAAATTGGCCCTATGCAGGGCTTCCTCTGGCAGCGTATCTCACCGTTTTTGCGGTGCTCTTTGTCAGGCCGGTCAATTTTCCCGCCTTCCTGATTATTCTGATGACTCCTCTATATATGATTCACGAAACGGAAGAGTACATTTTCCCCGGGGGCTTCGGAGATTTCTTCAACCGTCGGATTTTTGGTATCGAAGCGGAAAACGGCCCGATGGGTGAGACCTTTATCTTCGCGATTAATGTGGGGCTGGTCTGGTTTCTTCTTCCGTTGTTCGGCATCTTGTCGTTTTACCAATTGGAACTCGGGCTCTGGGTTCCGTATTTCGCCTTTTTTGCCGGATTGGCTCATATTCCCCTCTCGATCAAGGGACGGAAGTTATACAATCCTGGGCTTGTGGTCAGCCTTTTGCTGAATATCCCCGGCGGTGCGGCCGTTATCTGGTACTTATCCGCCCAGGGCATCATCCGGCAGCCGCTGATGAATTATCATCTTCTGATCGGCCTGGGACTGAATCTCCTGCTTCCGGTGATGGGTCTGATCGTATTTCGCAGATATCAGAGGCGTACCCATCAAGAAGCTTCCGCCCATGGCTGATTGGAAGCCAGGTAACCGGCGATTCATTCCATGGGCTTATTCAGGGCTCCGTATACTTTTGTGGCCTCCGAGTTCCCTAAGACGCCGATGGAGATAGCGACGCTCACCGGGATTACCGGTCAGCGTAAGGGAACGTTCTATGTCGGCGACGGCGGCCGTATGGTCCCCGATCCTGGCATGGAGCTCAGCTCTCACTGAATAGAACCAGCGGTATTCCCGGAGATGGCGTTCGAGGCCGCTGCGTTCTATCAGGGCGAGGGCGTTTTTCGCATTGCTGCGATAGGATTCTGCGCTTATCCATGACAGGAGGACGATGGGATCCGGATGGGCATAGTAATACTTCTCATATGTCAGGCAGATTTTCACCCAGTCGCTCTTCGAGAAGTCGTCGGGAATCGCATATTCCCGGGCGATGACGGCCTGGTAGTAATACGGCCCCTGAGTAGATACATTTTTCTCTTCAAGCTCCTTCAGGATCTGCCGGCCTTCGGCTATCATGTCCTGGTTCCATAGTTTTCGGTTCTGATCTTTCAGCAGCACCGGTTCGCCGCTGGGACTCATCCGGGCCTTGGAACGGGAGTGCTGGAACAGCATCAGGGCGAGGAGCGGTTTTGTGGAATAGTCCCTGTTTGGGGGCTCTGTGAGAATTCTTGCGAGGCGGATCGCCTCATTGCAGAGATCGACGCGATACAGGCTGTGGTCGGAATTGCTGTGATAACCCTCGTTAAACATCAGGTATAATATCTTTTGTATCTCGGGGATGCGCTGGGATAGATCCAAAAGGTCAGGGCTTTTAAAGGGGATTCCGGCTTTCGCGATCTTTTTCTTCGCCCGGGTCAGGGCCTGACCGACGGTCTTGGATTTCATCACCAGGGCAGCGCCGATTTCATCGGTAGTGAGTCCTGCCACCAGCTTCAGAGTTAGCAAAATCCGCACCCGTTCGCCCAGCGCCGGATGACAGCAGAAACACATGAGCCTCAGCTGCTCATCGAGCTGGACCTCCGCAGGAAGGTATTCCCCGGAATTGCCATGAAACTGCTCATCGAACATCGCCGCGTCCCGGCCCGGACGCTTTATCTGATCGAGAATGCGATTTTTCGCCGCAGTATATAGCCAGGCGGCGGGATTATCCGGAGGATCCCGCCACTTGACCATTGCTTTCTCGAAGGCATCCTGAATACCGTCCTCAACGAGCTCGAAATCGTTGAATCGCTGATACAGGGACGCGAACAATCGGGAATATGACTGTTTATAAATTTCCCGCAGGAGATGGTCCAATTACGGATCCGGCATTTCCAGGATGGGGCGGATCTCCACGGTTCCGCCGTGCCCGACATGGGGTGCCTGGGAAGCCCATTTCGT
>CAWZYW010000263.1:0-4383 GCA_963966255.1 uncultured Salinispira sp.
GCGGCGGTCTTCGGGCATGCCTTTCCCCTGTTCTCCGGTTTCCGGGGAGGTAAGGGGGTCGCCACCGGAGCCGGGATGATCCTGGCGCTGTTTCCCCTGGCATTTCTTATTTGCCTGACGGTGTTCGCCCTGCTCCTGGTGCTGACGGGCATTGTTTCGGTGGGCAGCATCGGGGCCGCACTGACCCTGCCGCTGGCGGTGCTGTTCTTCGGCGGCGGACTGGAGGCCTTCGCCGCCGGGGACCTCATGGAAATCGGGATCTGGGCGTTCAGCCTGCTTCTCGGGCTGTTCGTGATTTTCCTGCACCGGAAGAATATCCGGAGGCTTATCCGGGGTGAAGAGCGCCGATTCGATAAAATTCGCATCTTTCGGCGCCGCTCCCGGGATTGAACGCTGGCATTCTGATTTTCGGAGCAGTACAATTGTGGTATGACGCCTGATCAGCTCGGCCTGCCCACCATCATCATTCCGTATCCCGGACCGGCGCAGCATTGGGGTGAACAGGACATTTTCGTGTATCTCCGCCCGGAAACCAACGGGGTCCTGGTTGAGAGCACAATGCTGAAGGTCATCAAATCCGCAGAAGAGTACTCCTCGGCGATGAAGCTGATTTACATGGCTAACTTCCCCGGGGAGTTTATCATGCAGAACAGCATCATCGAGCAGTACTACGCCCTGAAACTCCACTTCGCCGTCATGGGCAGCAAAGCCTTTACCCGGCCGATGATTGATCGCTTTTGCCGCTATTTCCATCGTGATTTCGAGAGCGCTGAAATTTTAGGGGCCTTTCAGGCCCTTCAGCGTTTTAATATGAAGCCGGAAGAGCTTTTCGAACTGTGGGTGGCCGAAGAAGACGTTTGCATCATCTCGGGCCAGACAGTGAAGCGGATCCGGGACGCTTTCGTTGTCAATTACGATATCCCCGCCCTCCTGGATAAAAACAACAAAGGCACCGACATCGCCATCATGGTGTTCCGTACGAATCTGGGCTATTCACATGTGCGGGGATTGGTGAGATCCATGCATTCCGCCTTGGTGAACAGCGGCATTATCAATCCGAAATTCGATCCGTCCCGGGCGTTTCATTACTCCAAGGGACCCTTCGAGCAGATTATGGATGGCATCGGCTACCTGTATACCCAGAACCGTGAGACCATTGCCCTCAAGCACTTCACCTTCGCCCATTACCTGATGGAGAAGGGCATAGACGAGTCGGTGATCTGCGGTTGCCTGATGAATCCTATTGTGGGAATCGAGGATGATGAGGGAAATATCCGGGAGATAAATCTGTTCCAGCATACGTCCGGCATGAATTACGGCCAGGCGTTTTCCGCACTGGAACGGGTCAGGCATCAGACGGTGCTGATTCATCACGGACCGCTGCTTCAGGCTATCTGTCCCTGTTTCTCCTGATGATGCGAGATGCCCGGGGAATCAGCTGCTGATTTTCACTTCGCCCATGATGACCAGGCCGCCGATTTCCACGATGGGAGCTCCCGGAAGGGATTCGGGGCTGCGATCCTTGCGCTTGATTTCGGCGAGAATCGGGGCGAGGCTGCTGACCAGGGCGATTCCTTCGGGCACCTTGATGTTCACTTCAGCCATAAACGCGTAAATCTGGATCCGGTTTTCCGCGAACAGATTCACCCCCCGCAGATCGCATTTCACCGATCCCATAAACGCCTGAATGAGGACGCTATCCTTGGTCATCCAGTTACCCGACAGATCCTGTTCGCCCAGGATCGCCATGACCCGCTGTGTGGGCCGCCCCGCTGTGAGATCCCGGCTCTGCGCCGGTGCCGGAGGATTTGCCGGGCCGATCCGAGGTCGGGAAGACCTGAGGTCGGCGATGACCGCTTCCAGTTCAGCCTGGGTACGGGCCGCGTTGGACTGCTCGACCCGTTTTTCGTACTCTTCGGTGGTCAGAATGTCCCCGGCGAAGCATTCGGTGAGGTAGTTGATGATTCTATCGCGATGTTGTTCGAAGGCAGGATCAGACATGTTTACTCCTGTTTCCGGTGAAAAAATCGCTCCCGTTCAGTTCCGTCATCCTATACTGTAACTATGGAGCGCCATTTGGACAGTGTACACCATTTCCTCCGGGAAGTAATGCCCTTCCGTTTTCTCAATCCCGCGGAAATAATGAACCTGGCGGCCAGCGCCGAGATCACCCGGTTTTCCCGCAGCGACGTCATCCGACCCGCCGGGAAAGAAGGGGCTGGTTTGATCCTTATCCTGGAGGGCCGTCTCAAAATGGGCTCTGAACTTCGGGGTAAGGATCAGGGCGCATTGCTCGGTCCCGGTCAGTTTATCGGAGAATGGGAAACCCTGTTCTCCCTGCCGGCGGCCCTGAGCGTGACCGCCGATGGCGACGGAAGCCTGGCCCGCCTGGAGGAAGGGAGGGTGAGGGATCTGATCAGGACGAACGGCGCGTTCGCCCAGGCGTTGGCGTCGATTTTCCGCGACCGGAGGGGAATATTCGCCCCCTTCGAGCGCTTTCGCGCCGAACTGATGCGCGGAGTTGCCCAGGGGCATTTCGAACTGGCTGATCTGCTGGATCATTACCGGGATCTGCGGCCGGCTCTTCACCCCCTCGCCGCGGAGCCGACGAACATCGACTACGGGGCCCTCCAGTACGGGGTTCGGCGTCTGCCGGAAAACATCAGCCGGACCTTCGCCCTCTTGCTTCGGGATGAGCTGCCGGAAGTGTTCGACGAGGCCGAGGACGCCATTCCCGAAGTCTCCACCATGGCCCGCCGCCGATCTGTCAGAGAAATGCTTCCCGGAAAAGACCTGGTGCTGCTGCGGGGAGGATTGAGCGATCTCACCGACCTGGTGAGCTGTCTCTGCCTGTATGCCGTTGAAGTCCGCAAGATCCGGCAGAAACTGTACTATCACCGGAGTTTCCCGCTGATCAGCCGCTGGCTTTCGGATCCGGGAAATTTTTCAAAGGACGGCCGGGAAGATTTGCCGGCGGCGATGGCGCTGCTTGAAAAAATCCATTTCGATCAAGGCGAACGGGATGCTTTGATGGAAATCTGGCCGGGGCGCTGCATCGGAAGACTCTATGAAATCGGACTGCACCGGGAGATGTTCAGCATCGATGTCCGCCGTCACCGGACCCGGCACGACGGCCGCCGAGCGGAATTGTGGACCGCCCAGATCGCCGCGGCCCTGCGGGAACTGATCGGCACAGATCCGGGGGAACTCGCGGAACAGCGGGGCATTCACATCGTGAGCAGCAACACCCACTCGGTGACGAATTGCTTCAATCCCTGGTACCGGGAGCATGCCGAGGAAGTCATCGCCTGGGGCCGATCCGCGAAGCATGACCTGACGGAGCACCGGTGGAAACAGAGCATGGACCTGGTATATGCCCTGAGCCGGGATTACTTCGCGGCTCACCCCGAGGAGCGGCGCGCACTGGAAACCGCTGAAGCGCGGCGGGGCATCGTGAGTCTTCCGGGAACCCTGGCCACCGGAATCGAAGTGCAGATTATCGATCTGGACCGCGCGGCGGGCCCGGGAATGGATCCCCGGATTGCCGCCAGTGAATATGCCGGTGGGGACATCATCATTAATATCGATTACGCCTTCGGCGAACAGGCGGAACACGTGCTCCGCAGCCTGGTGCTGCTTCTGCACCGCAACATCCGCTCGGTGAATTTTCTCGGCAAGGCCGGTGCGCTGACCGGTTCGCGGGGGGACATACTCGTACCGTCCGGCTTCATTCAGCAGATCGGAGACGAGGTTCAGGAATTGATTCCCTATTCCCGGCATTCCCTCGGGCGTCTGCAGGATCAGATGGGAGTTGACCGGGTGCATGTGGGCCCCATGGTCACCGTCGAGGGAACCCTGCTGCAGAACCGGATATTGCTGATGTATTACCAGCGGCTCTGGCAGGCGGTGGGAATCGAAATGGAAGGGGCGTACTATCACCATCAGGTCGCCGAAAGCATCCGGACCGGCTTGATACCGGCGGACATCCCCCAGCGGTATTTCTATTATGTGTCCGACCTTCCGCTGGGCAGCGGTCATAATCTCTCGGTGCCCATGGCCGCCGCTGAAGGTATTCCGCCGCTGTATGCCATCAGCGCCGAGGTGATCAGCGGGATTCTCCAGGGATGAGCCGGAGCATTTCGATGCGCCGCCCCGGCGGAAAAACCGCTTAAGAAATGATGGAAGAAATCAGGTAGAGCAGAGTGTCCCGATCCGCCGGGCGCTCCACCAGTTCGTCGAATGGCACGGGCAGGGGTTGTTCCGGTCCCTGGAGTCCGGTATCCGCCGTAACCGCGATAATCGGGATCTCCCGGCAGGAGGGGCCCCAGTCTCCCTGTCTTATGCTCCTGATGATTTCCCCGCCGCCGAAATCCTGATCATCGA
>CAWZYW010000264.1:0-4378 GCA_963966255.1 uncultured Salinispira sp.
GGTGCACAAGTCAGCGCACCGGAGGCCTATTTCTTCAGTCTGTGAGACCCGATGGGCAATAATGCCCTGCAGTCGGCGGGCATCGCCTCTGACCTAAAAGGCCGCCAGGCATCGCCGGTGGTACTCTGCGCCCTGGGAGACGGCATGACCCAGGAAGGCGAGGTTCTGGAATCCATAGCCCATGCGGTACGGGAAGAGCTGCGAGTACTGTATTTTATCGAGGATAATGTCTATGCCATTTCAACCCAGACCAGAGGTAAGACCTTCTTTTCCACTCCCGATGGCGACCCCGATTCTTTTTACAGTCTTCCGATCCACCGCATCGACGGCTGCGACCTGTTAAGCGCTCATGCAAGCCTTGCCAAAATTGTCGAGGGGATGCGGAGCGAGCCGGGTCCCGCCATCGTGCTCTTTCAGGTGGATCGCCTCACCAACCACACCAATGCCGACGACCAGAGCGCTTATCGCAGCGCCGAGGATGTCGAAGACCTCCGGGCCCGCCGGGATCCCCTGAGCCATGCCCGCGAAATACTCATCGGCCGGGGGATAAGCGCCGAGGAGCTGGATGAGCTGGAGGATCAGGTGAAGTCCGAGGTCGCTGCGGCTGCCGATAAAAGCCGGCGCAGCGGAGAACCCCAGGCGGTTCACGACGCCAAGCGGCCACTGTCGGCCGAATACCTCGGAAAAAGCGAATACAGAGGTGAAAAGGGCCCGGTAACCATGCTGGAAGCAATTCGCGAGGCTTTCCGTATAAAACTCGGCGAAGACCGGCGGGTAAGCCTTTTCGGAGAGGATCTGGAGGATCCCAAAGGAGACGTATTCGGCATTACCAAGGGGTTAAGCAAAAGTTATCCCGGGCGGGTGCAGAACAGCCCCCTGAGTGAATCCACCATCGCAGGAGTGAGCGTGGGGCGTGCCCTGGCCGGCGGCCGCCCGGTGGGTTTTATCCAGTTCGCCGATTTCCTGCCCATCGCCTATAATCAGATCTTCTCCGAAATGGGAAGCATGTACTGGCGTACCGACGGTGGGTGGGAAGCTCCGGTGATCCTCATGATCACCTCTGGGGGATACAAGCCGGGCCTGGGACCCTTCCATGCATCAAGCCTGGAAGCCCTTGGGGTACATACTCCGGGGGTCGACGTGGTGATGCCTTCAACCGCCGGGGATGCGGCGGGCCTTCTCAATGCCAGCTTTGAATCCGGCCGCCCCACCATGTTCTACTATCCGAAGAACTGCCTGAATAACCGCGAACAGGCCACCAGCGAAGATATCGCCGAGCATTTCGTGCCGGTGGGCAAGGCCCGGGTGGTCCGAAGCGGCGGGGATATCACCATGGTGGGCTACGGCAATACCATGGACCTTATGTACCGGGCCGCCGAGGCCCTGGCCGAAGCCGGCGTCGAAGCCGAAGTTATTGACCTGCGGAGCCTGTCACCCTGGGATGAGCAGTGCGTCATCTCTTCGGTTAAGAAAACCGGAAGAGTCATCGTCGCCCATGAAGACAATAAATCCGCTGGCTTCGGAGCCGAGATTCTTGCGGTCCTTGCCGAAGCCTTGCCTCAGGGTTTCGACGGGCGCCGGGTAGTCCGCGGGGATACCTATGTTCCCTGCAACTTCGGCAATCAGCTGGAGGTGCTGCCATCTTACGCCCGCATCCTGGATACCGCGGTTGACATGCTCGGCGGAAGCCTGCAATGGGAGGCGGAAATCGCCGCCGAAGAAGGCAGCTTTCTCATCGAAGCCATCGGTTCCAGCCCGTCGGATGAAATGGTGACGGTCATCGAATATCTGGTTTCCCCGGGAGACAGCATCAAAGAAGGGCAGATCGTCGCGAGCGTCGAAGCCGACAAGGCGGTAACGGAAATCGCCAGCCCCATGACCGGCACCGTGGACCGCTTCCTTGCGGAGGAGGGTGATGAAGTCGCGGTGGGCAAGCCCCTTATCAGCATTCTGACCGACGAGTCGGCGGTGCCGAAACCGCCCACCCGTGAAGAGCCCGGGACTCCGAAGATCTCCTTCCCATTCCGACGCAAGGCCGCCGCAGCCTCCGCCGGATCGCCGACCGAGGAGTCTCAAGCAGGCACCGCCAGCGCCGTGGCCATCACTTCGGTTCGCTCGGTTACCGGATCCCGGATCGTGAGCAACGAGGAAATATCCCGCTTGTGTCCGACCTGGGCTCCGGAGGACATCGTCAAGCGCACGGGCATAGAGAGCCGGTACTGGGCCGGCGAAGATGAAGACATCACGGGCATGGCCAGCCGGGCGGCAAGAGATCTGCTTACTGACCGGGGTATGGATCCCGCAGATCTGGGAATGATCATCTGCTCGAGCGGAACCCCCGACGAAATGACCCCATCTTTGGCCTGCCGCATTCTGGATGCGCTAAGCGCCGACAGCCGCAGCGGGGAGGACATCGAGGTGCCGGCGGTGGACATTTCGGCCGCATGCTCCGGCTACATCTACGGTCTTCAGCAGGCCTACGACTTTCTTCAGAGCGATCCGGAGAAAAAACCGGTGCTTCTGGTTACCGCCGAGCTGCTCTCCCGCCGGGTGGATCCTTCCGACCCCGATACCGCGCCGATATTCGGTGATGCCGCAACCGCGAGCCTCATCGAGGCCAGTGACTCCTCGCTGGCAGGCAGCGCCGCCGGATCAGCTGAGAGCGGGAATACGGCTCTGCGGATCCACCGGCCCCTGACTCTGGCCAGCCCGGATCACGGACGCAAGCTCACGGTTCCCGCAAGAGAAGGCTTTGCGGAAGAGGCGATTTACATGGACGGTCCGGCGATTTACCAGAAGGCGGTACGGGCCATGATGAAATCCCTTGATCTTGCCGCGCGCAGGGCGGGCTTCGAGGCTGAAAACCTCGACCTTCTGGTGCCTCACCAGGCGAATCAGCGGATTATCAATGCGGTGCGCCAGCGTATGAAGCTGGGAAAGGATCGTGTCTACTCCATGATCGCCAGCTATGGAAACACTTCTTCGTCCACCATACCCCTCTGCCTGGAACGAATTATGGCGGATCGGTCGGATAATCCGGCCCCTGCTCTGCGCACCCTGGGACTTACGGCTTTCGGCGGAGGCTTTACGTATGCCGGGGCGGTGCTGGAGTTTATTGGGGATTAGCAGCCGCGATCTGCTCCACACGGGAGCAGATGGGACAGGCGCCTTCATCGTGGCCCCTGGCGGGGCAATGCTCTCTGCCGAAGTAGATAATCTGAAGGTGCAGGGCATTCCACCGCTGCTCGGGAAAGATCCGTTTGGCATCCCGTTCGGTCTGCACTACGTTTTTTCCGCTGGTCAGGCGCCATCGGGTCAGAAGGCGATGGATATGGGTATCTACCGGAAACGCCGGGATGCCGAATGCCTGACTGATAACCACCGATGCGGTCTTATGACCGACCCCCGGCAGGGCCTCCAGTTCTTCCAATGTCCGGGGAACTTCGCCGCCTCGTTCATCGCTGAGAATCCGCGAGAGGGCGGAGATGTTCTTCGCCTTGGTGGGGGCCAGTCCGCAGGGACGAATTATCTCCCTTATTTCCTCAACCGGCAGCTTTGACATGCTTTCCGGGGTATGAGCCCGGGCGAACAGCGCAGGCGTGACCTGGTTGACCCTGGCATCGGTACACTGAGCCGAGAGAAGCACCGCCACCAGGAGGGTGTATGGATCGCGGTGTTCCAGCGGGATGGGTTGTACGGGATACAGGCGATCCAGGGTTTGAGTAACCAGACCGGACATGGCCGATTCGAACTGGCTGATCAAGCAGCTCCTCCTTCGGGTTTTTCCGTGTATACTGAGATGTTCTCCTGTATATACCGCCGAATACGGTATGAATCAAGGAAGATCGGAGGCATCGTGGTCCACAGCCGATGGGATGACATATTTATGCTCCCTTTTGAGCGTCGGGGTCTTGCAAGCCTTCGACGGCAGCTGGTCGGGGAATTGAACGGTTCCGTGCTTGAAATCGGCGGCGGCAGCGGTGCGAACCTCCGTCATGTGGATTCCCAGCCCATATCCCATTACCGATTTACCGACCGGAAAATCCACCGGGATCTGGTACTCCCGGAGGCAGATTTTTCACTCAGTATCACCGAGGCGGATGTCCAGGGGCTGCCTTTCGATGACGCAAGTTTTGATTGCGTGCTGTCCACCCTGGTGTTCTGTTCGGTCCCCGATCCGGCCCGCGGCCTTGATGAGATTTTCCGCGTTCTGAAACCCGGTGGAACATTTCTGTTTATGGAGCACATCAGACCCGAGAGCCCTATGGGATCCCGCCTGGCGGATGCGATTACCCCGTTATGGAAGGCCATTTCCGACGGCTGCCACCTCAATCGGGATACCCTCGATCTTATGCGTCAAAGGGGATTCACCCTGCGA
>CAWZYW010000265.1:0-4376 GCA_963966255.1 uncultured Salinispira sp.
TGATATAATAAACTATAAGCAAATGCCGGGCTTTGTACAATGACAGGCATTCTGAGTATAATTGTCCGTACGTGTGTCCCATTTCTCGAAGGAGCCAGTTATGAAACGAATTCCCCTTCTGCTATTGATTATTCTGCTGATCGCCGGAGGCCTGCTTTCCGCCCAGGAAGAGGATTCGATTTTCGGCGTGATACTCTATGCCGAGGGAGTTGAGCTGAGTATCTTCCGTCAGGGAGAGCTGATCCGCTATGATCTGTTTCAGGATGATGTTCTGGGCCTGCCCCTGCTGCAGGGAGATATGGTGCAGACCGAGGATAACAGCTTCGTCGAGATTCAGCTGCTGCCCAGCGAGAGTGTCGTGAAAGTGGCTGAAAACACCACATTCGAAATCACATCCATCGGGGAGCAGGGCGGAGGAAGCTTCGAACTGCTCTATGGCCGGGTTCGTGCAAAGGTGAGCCGGCTGAATGACAACGATGATTTCCAGATCCGGGGAAGAAGCGCCGTTGCCGGCGTCAGGGGTACGGATTTCGGCTTTGATTACGTCGCCCGAATCGGGCAGGCCATCACACCGACTACTGCGGTGTACTGTTTCGAAGGCTCTGTTGAAGTGGCTGGGGACCCCCAGCAGCTGAGGCTGGGCAGCGACGGAACCGGTGAAGCGACGGGGACCGGAGTGAGCAGCAGCGTGCTGATCTCGGCTTTCGAAATGGTCGATGTCACCGAGTCCGCATCGGACTCTCAGGCCTTCGGTGCCGAGGTCGACCCGGCGCCCCGGTTCGAAACCCGGAGCATCGCTCAGGAGATCACCGATTACTGGCGTGATAATTCGTTCAAGGCATCCGCCGTCGATCCGAAAGATATCGAGACGGTATTTCCGAATATCAAGGAAGATCTCCGACTCGCCCGGGAACAGGCAGTCAAGGCAGCGGAAAAGAGAGCCTTTCTGGCCAGCGGCCAGAGTCTGAAGGATTTCCGGGAGTCACAGCAGACCGTAAGCGCTCAGCCCCCGGCTCCCACCCGCGAGGATTACCCGCTGGTTGAACCGGTCGGTATGGCCAGCCTCATCTCGGAGATCGAAACCGTGGCGTTTCAGCCCAACGGCCTGCGGGTAACTGCGGCCATGATGGGAACCCTCGGCGTGATGGCGGAGACCACCGGCATCGTATTCACCTATTACGGGGATGAGCTTGGTCTGGATTCCCGGTTTTCAGATAATTACGGTCCGGTGCTGATGGCCGCCGGAGGGGTCAGCCTAAGCATCGGATTGCTATCACTTATTGTGGATCTGACGAGGTAATCTCAATAATTTTCCAACCGCGGCGGAATTCGCGTACCCGTAGCCGATCCCGCCGTTCGATCCGCAACAGTCGCTCTTCTTCCTGCGCCGGATCCCAGATGATGTAGCTCACCTCGAAAGCGATAACCGTATTCCCGTCGCTGTCGGTCAAGCGGTTTGTCTCTACCACCTCCAGATCGGTGATTCCGAAGACCATATTGTCCACCAGCGAGGGGCGCTGATCCTCATCAATGGCAAGCCACTGCGAAGCGGGAATAAACACCGAACGTAATTCGGTGCCTTCGCGGATGGTCGATACCACGAACATATTCGAAATCCGGTTGATCTCGGATCGCCCGACTCCACGATCTGTGGCCTGGTTCATGAATTCGTGGTCCAGACGATTATACGAAAGGTAAAATTCCCGGACTACTTCGGCAGGCTCAAGTCCGGTAATCTCCAGATCCTCAGTAAGGTTTTGAACGGTGGTGATAAGGCCGGCAATAACCAGAACCGTTGCGACGCTGATTCCGATTACCAGCACAGAATGGCGCCGTAATGAATTAAAAAGCGCATCCCGCCGTATCTGTCTCCGATAGGATGAGATTTCAGGAATATCTGAGAGTGCTTCCATGGTGCTCTTATCCTGCAAATCAGGAAGTGCTTCCCCGGGGATATTCGGGGGGGTCGCAGCCAGTTCCTGAAGCGTTTTTGCTAGATTATCCGGGATCGATTCTTCTTCCAGTTTCAAGGCGCCATCGATCCAGCGGGAAAGCTCGTCAGGAGCATCCCGGTAAACCGATCGTACCGGCAGGGCGAGCTGCTTGCGCTGCAGTCTTCGGTACGCCTCAAGCTCATCGGCGGGATAAAGCCAGCGCCGGGTAATCATGTACTGCAGGGCATTCGCCAGGAAATAGGTCTGTAATCGTGCCCGGTCGTATATCGAACTGTCGGGATAATTGAGTCGGTAAGCACCGCGCTCCAACTGCGCTTCGCTCTCATAAGCGCTTAACACCGTGCTCCAGTTTTGCGGGAGGAGAAACAGGCTGTTGTCATCGCAGTGAAGAAGATGATTCGGGTTGATAGACGACGGCAGAATATCCGGCCGTTCCCGAAATAATCCCGCCAACATGGTGAACAGGGAAGCTTTTGCCGGGGAAAAATCTTCACGATAACTCAGATAATCAAGGAGGGTGTGGCCGCTGAAGTACTCATCGAGAATGATGTGAATAGTCCCTTCAATGGAAAGCAGCTTTTTCAAGGGAATTTCTTTCACTTCAAGGCCGTCTGACGAGGACCTGATGTGAAATGCCGGACCGGTGAGATTCCGCTGAATTTTATTCATACCCGGACCGCTTGAAGCGATCGAGGTGTCGATTGCCGTATGTGTGGAACCGTCTATTTCAATCCGATGAAACAGGTTGTGGGAATTAATCAGCTGCATTTATGCTTGACCTCCGCTGGAGAGAGCTTCTTCGTAACTCATAGAAGCATACTCTACAACGGATGAATCGTTTTTGTCATATTCCCGGGAGTTGCCCCGAAGCAGAATTTCCAGGCGTTGCTGCCGATGAAGGAGTATGCACAGCGCCGCGGCGGCGGCGACCCCGGGGCTCGCCAACTCGCCCCGGCGGCGTGCAGCGAGCATCTCCTCCCACCGGCCTTCCAATAGATAGTTTATCAGCTCGCCGGACTGGCTCGCTGCCAGATCCGAAGGAAGCGCCGGCGTCAGATTTATGCTGGCCACATACAGGGTGGGGCGAGGCGATTCCAGTTCCAGGGCCTTCAAGGCGGATGCCAGGGCTTTCACCCCGACGATGCCTGTGGCGTTGCTGAGAATCGGGACGATTTCGGCTTCGGGGAATGCGGCCTGTATCCAGGGAAGCTGAACCTCTATGCCGTGTTCCTGCAGATGTATCACCTCCGATATGTCAGCGGTGGTGGAGGAGCTGAAAAGGATTTCCATGGCTGTCGCATCCACCCGGCTGATTCCCAAAGGGGTGCGGAACAGGGTGCTCTCGGGAAGAAGGAATGCATCCCGGGTTTCGCCCCGCCACGGAGCCAGGATCACCACCCGTTGGTAGTCTCCGGTACTGGCCCGCTTGAATGCCTCGGCGCTGTAGGAGCTGATGAACTGGAAACTCGCATTCGGTACGATGATTCCCCTGACCTTTCCCGCTACGGTCCGGGCGTTTTGAAGGTTTTTCCGTATACCGTCCAGCAGGGATTTGGGTTCATCGGGATAAAACAACCCCTCAACCACCGGCTCCCGTACCAGATCCCTGCTCCAGCGATTCTCCATATTACGAGTATTGGCTATCCGAGTTCGCCCTTCAATAGCCGCTTCAGACGTTTTTCATCCGCCTTGATGAACAGGTTTTTTTCCTGGGTCGGCAGTACCAGCCCTAGGGGGCCATCCTTGGCCCTGCGGAGATGTTTCACCTGGGTATAGTACATGTCAGCCTGACCGTTGGCCTTCGCTTTGCTGAAGAACAGCGCCAGATTCCCGGCATCCAGCAGCACATCCAGGGGAATCGACTTTCCGGAACGGTACTTGATGAATACATATCCCCCTGGATAATCCCGGGTATGTATCCAGGTATCGTTTCCACGGGTGTGCCGCCTCAGCAGCCCGTCGTTTTCCCTGGCGTTCCGGCCAACCAGTATCCGATATCCGCCGCTGAAAAATTCAAGGCCGGGAGGTCCCTTGTCGTCTTTTTTACTTCTCTGCTCACTGGAGCGCTGGCGCATTTCATCACTGAGTTCTCTCAGACGGGTTATATCGATTTCGTCTTTGTTTATTTCTTGAATGCTGTTCCGCACGTCCTCCAGCTGCCGGATTATCTGTTCCCGTTCCTGTTCCAGATGTTCCGCCCGGTCCCTGATTTTCTTCGCCTCGGAAAAGCAGGCATCGGCGTTCTCTGCCGGGCCGAGCGAAGGGTCCAGGGGGATGGTGATGATCTGCCCCGGATTCCCGTAATCTTCGGCTTCCAGCAATGCGTCCCCCGCTTGTATCCTCCAGATATTCCCGAGAATCAGATCTCCCCTCTGCTGCAGAACCTCCGCAGTCCCCAGAGCGCTTTTCGCTTTTTCAACC
>CAWZYW010000266.1:0-4364 GCA_963966255.1 uncultured Salinispira sp.
ACACGATATGGTCCGGGGTCACGCTGAGCTTCAATTCTGCAAAACTCTCTTCGTCCGCGATCATATCGTCGATATCCGAATTGGAGAACATCACCGCCGATTGACCCGGCAGCGCTTCGTGAACCGCGCCCAGGATCTGCACCGACGCCTCATCGTTCAAGATCCGGCTTGACGGCTCGGGGCTGGTTGTTACTGCCGCGGCGATGCGGTCGAATACCCCGCGATAGATTTCGCGGATTTCCTCCTCCGTGTCGGCGGCCGCGAATATGCCGTGGTTCTGGAGCAGCACCACCCGGGGAAAGCGCCCGGTCCGGGCGCGGTGTTCGTCCACCGCTTCTTTCACATGACGGGCCAGGATGTATCCGGGATCGATAACCGGCAACCAGACGAAATCATCGCCGAGAATCTTCCGGGCCGCATCGAGACTCTCCACAGAGCAGGTGATACCGTTCACCAGGGCGGGATGGGTATGGACCACATAGCGGTGGGGAAAGAGATTATGCAGAAGGCATTCGACGCTCGGACGGCGGGTATCGCCGTCGATGGACCTCGCGGCCATCATATCAGAAAGAACCGCTTCTTCTCGGAGAGCGGAATCCTCAGGGTAACGCTGCTCCCAGATTCCGTCGAGTTTCGACCGCGACATGCGAACGAATCCGTCGGCGTCAATGCTGGCCAGCTGGGTTCCAGAGGCTTTTACGAAGAGATGATCATCATACTTTACCGAGGTGTTCCCGCCTCCCGCCAGTACGTATTCGGGATTCCCGCCGAATTCCCTGGACAGGTCGACGATGCGGCGAACCCGGTCATCAATTCCGTCGGGATAGTACTTCATGCTCATATTTCATCACCTCATCGATGAGTTCGCGGTCCGTGGGAACCTGATTCCGGCGGCAAAATTCATCCCATACCTCTCCCAGGGGAAGCAGCTTTGCCTCCTCCAGCAGGGCCAGCCGGGCAAAATAGTTTCCGGCATCGTCATAGCGTTTCAACAGTTCCCGGGGTTCGATGAGCGCGGCCAGCAGCGCTTTCTGGGCGGAACGCGAACCGACGGCATAAGCACCGATGCGGTTGATGGTGGCGTCAAAAAAGTCGAGTCCGATATGGGTCTTACCGAGGGCTTCAGCCCGCACCAACTCCTCCATGAGGGATCGCAGGTCGTCGTTCAGGATTACCACGTGATCCGAATCCCAGCGGATCGGACGGCTGACGTGGAGCAGTAGCTCATCCTGGAACTGGAAGAAGGATGAAATCTTGTCCGCCACCGATTCGGTGGGATGGAAGTGCCCCATGTCGAGGCAGAGCAGGGTATTCCGGCTCATCGAATAGCCGAGATAGAATTCGTGGGACCCGACGACGAACGCTTCGCTTCCGATGCCGAACAGCTTGGACTCGACGGCGTCCCGGACGTAGTCCCTGCTCAGGTCCAGGCTCATGATTTCATCCAGGCTTTCCTTCAAAAGCTTTCGGTGTCCGTAACGGTCCACTGGAATATCCTTCGAACCGTCGGGAATCCAGATATTGTGAATACAGGGGCTTCCCTGTTTTTCACCGATGTATGCAGCGATCCTGCGGGCCTGCTTGACGTGGTCGACCCAGAACTTCCGGATCGCCGGATCCTTGTGACTCAGGGTGAACCCGTCGTCGGCCTTCGGATGGGAAAAGAGCGTTGCGTTGAAATCCAGCATAATGCCGTGCTGTTTTCCCCATGCGACCCAGGAAGCGAAATGCTCCGGACCGACCTGATCGCGGTCAGCCCAGCCGCCGGAGAAATCTCCATAGGACGCATGCAGATTCAGCCGGTGGGTACCGGGAATCATCGCGAAGGCTTTCAGAATATCATCCCGCAGCTCATCCAGGCTGCGGGCCTTGCCGGGGTAATTTCCGGTTACCTGTATGCCGCCGCCTTCCAGCTCGGCTCCTTCATGTTCGAAGCCGCCGACGTCATCGGCCTGCCAGCAATGGACCCCCAGGCTTACCGTTTGGAGAACTTCCAGTGCTTTCTCTACATCGACGCCAAGCGCCTGATACTTCTTAACTGCCGCTTCCATGTGCCTCTCCGTTTTCTATTTTTCTCTATAGCGTCGCCCGCGTATTGTTCCGATTACTGCGTTTTTAGATGATGCCCCGATATGCGATGGGGTCGGAAAATTACCTTCAGAAAAAAGCCCGGCCCGGAATAATACCGGACCGGGGTGGTCTGATCTGATCGAAGGGGATTACCGCTTAATACACGGTCTTCCATTCATCGATATTGTCAGGGTCGAACTTGAACGGGGCGCCGAGGAGAACTTCGGTTCCGCCGTCGCTGGCCGAAACGACTTCGAAATCACCGAGGCGCGATGCGGAGAAGGTTTCTCCTACCGAGCCGGTGAGCTCGCCATCAGCCGCCGCCACCGCCGCATACGCGGTCAGATAGCCCACGTCGATGGGATTCCAGAGGAACATGTAGGGGCATGCTCCGTTTTCGATGTACTCTGCCATCTCGCTGGGGAGGCCGAGACCGGTTACTTTCACTTCGCCGATGAGACCCCGGTCGGTGATTACCCGGCCCGCTGCGGCGATGCCGACGGTGGTGGGCGCGATGATCACTTCCAGGTCGGGGAAGCTCTGCAGCAGACCTTCGGTTTCGCTGACGGATTTGTCACGAAGGTCGTCGCCGTATGCAATCCGAACCAGGTTCAAGTCGGCATATTTATCGGGGAAATCCGCAAGCTCCTGCTGCATCCACTCGATCCAGAGATTCTGATTAGACGCCTGGCTGGTGGCGGAGAGTACGGCGATATCGCCGGCGCCGTCGGCCATGTCATATGCGGCCTGGATCAGGGTCCGGCCGATCATTTCCGAGTCAGCCTGGTTGATGTGCGTGATCCGGCTGGCGGGATTCACCGCGGAGTCGGCGGACAGTACCGCGATTCCGGCGTCCCGGGCTTTCTGCAATGCGGGCTGCAGCGCATCGAAATCGTTTCCGGTAATGCTGATGGAAGCGACGTTCTGGGCGATCAGCTGCTCGATAATCTGGATCTGAGCCTCTGCAGTCGGCTGATCGGGGGCGCGGAGAATCGCTTCGAATCCCTGCTCTTCGATCCCTTCCCGGAAACCCTCCATCTGCTTGTCCCCGTAGGGGTTACCGGTGTTTTTGAAAATAAAGGCATGAGTGGGAACCCCCGTTTCGTTCCCCCCTCCGGCGAATACCGAAACCGAGGGTAACAGAACCAATACGACCGCCAATAAGGCAAAAGTCTTCTTCATAGCAAGACCTCCTACAAAATAGCCAATGCAGCAACGCTGCTACAGCTTTTTTCTTTTCATCCCGCCGATCCTGATCTTATTGGCCAGTACCGACAGTATTAAAAGCATTCCGATGACTACAAGCACGATGGGCGCCTGCAGGTTCGCCAGCCCCATCCCGTAGGATAGGAACCCGATGATAAATACCGCCAGGATGGGACCGCCGATCTTGCCAATCCCCCCGGAGGTGCTCACCCCGCCGAGGGCCACCATGGTGATTACCTCCAGCTCATATCCCTGGGCCACATTCGGCCTGGTGGAGCCCATGCGGGAAGTGAGAAATATCGCGGTGATCGCCGACATCAGCCCGGCGAGGGTGAATACAATGAAAATCACCCGGTCTGTCCTGATGCCAGAATATCTGACGGTTTCAGAATTGAATCCCATTCCGTATACCAGCCTTCCGAAGCTGGTGCGGTGGAGCAGCAGGCCGAACAGCACGGCGAACACTGCGAAGACGATAAAAATGAAGGGAATGCCCAGAACCGACCCCCAGCCCAGGAAGGTGTACCACTCGGGGAAGCCCCCGGACGCCTGGTCGCCGAGGATGATGTAGGCGATCCCGCGGTAGATAATCATGGTTGAAAGCGTGACGATGACGAACGACAGTTCCTTGAATTTCACCATCAGCAAACCGTTGATCGCCCCGGCGGCGGTCCCCACCAATAGGCAGATGACCATTGCCAGCGGCATCGGTACTCCGGCGTTATAGCTCACGGCCATGATGACCGCCGAGAGGGCTACGGTGGAGCCGACGGAAATATCGATGCGACCAAGAATTATGACCAGGATCATCGGGAAGACGATAAAGGCCTTGTCGAGAAAGGTCGCGGGAGTATTGATGATGCTGTACCAGCTGAGGAAATACGGGCTGATCCAGGAGTTGACCAGGAATACCAGCAGCAGTACGCCTACCAGCAGGGTTTCCCATTGGAGGAATAAATCTTTCCAGCTCCGGTTTTCCTCGGTGATCAGTGTGGCAGGACCCATGGTGCCCTCGCTCTGCTTTGGCGCGCTCATATCGCCCTCCTCTTTAATGCGTTCAGGGCGGTATTCCTCCTGACGTATACGTT
>CAWZYW010000267.1:0-4357 GCA_963966255.1 uncultured Salinispira sp.
AGGGGGTGGGTCAGTTCCGTTGCCGACCCGGGTCAGTTGGGGTGCCGGATAACACCTGGGTCACATCGCGTATCTGCAGGGGAATTTTGATCTGGCGGTACAGTATTACACCCGGGCCATTCCGGCGTCGGCGGACAGCAGCAAAGCGCTGATCGGCCTGGCTAAGGCCGAGTACGAGCGGGAAAACTACGATCTGGTAGACGATACCCTGAACGAACTTGAGCGGCAGGACCCCGAAGCCGCCAGCGAAATCGCCTATCTGGGAACCGGGTACACCGGTGACGGGAACCGGGCCTCGGCGGCTCTGGAACGCAATGTTTCCGAGTCGGCCTGGGATACCGAAGATGAAGAAGATTTGTAAGGACGCGAGCACATAAGTAAGTATGAGGAAGGCAGTATGAACCGAAGCAAACGAAATCCCCGACGGATCGCCATTATCGTGATCGCGCTAGTAACACTTTTTATCACCGCATGCGACAATCCCATCAACATTCTTGAAACCATCGAGACTGAATATAAGCGGGCCGAGAATCTGTTCCTCGTGGTGGAGGGCTTTTCACCCTTATCCAACACCTTCAATGTTAATCCCGGCGCTGAAATTCGGATTGAGTTCGACCGTCCCATAAATCTGGACTCGGTCACCGATTCAACTTTGAAGATCTACGATGCGGCATTTAACGAAGTCGGCTGGAGCTTTTCGCGGTACAATTCGGCGACCAACACCCTGTATATAAAAGGCGCTCCCTTCCTATCCAACACCACCGAGTACACGGTATCGGTCCAGAACGTTCAGGGCCGGTCCGGGGAAGTGCTGCAGGACGCGGTGGCATGGACCTTTGTAACCGGCTCGGCGCCAGCGGGATCGATTGTGGAATTAAAAAGCGCTAACTTTCCAGATAGTCAACAGGGCTATTCGAATACTGGAGACATAGAAATTCTGATTAGCGGTAATGATTTAGTCAGCGATTTTTGGCTTACGAATAATGAGGACGATGCAAATAATAGTGATGAATACGAAGATACGAACAATTACACCACAATCGGACAAGTCTTAAATACCGCTACTGAGCGAACTCTGCAATCCGGTGATCCGGGATATATTAGCCTGGATACATCCACCCAGGGAATCAAAAATGTCTTTGTGCGCTTTGCAAATAATCGAACATCCCCCTGGAGTTTTTCATTATTCGATGAAGCTACAATAATCTATGATAGCTTACATCCATTTGTAGATCTTGGAGTGGATCGTGGTGCGCGCAACAGTGCGTTCACGATAATCGCTTCGGCCGGCGATGATACATCCGAAACAGATGATGTCAGTGGTATAGATCCCGATAGTGTTGATTGGCGAAAAGTTAGTGGAATTGGATCTGTGGTCTTCACAGAGCATCCTACGATTCCCGGCAGGGCTATAGTAAGTGTGTCCGGAGATTCCTCAGATTGGGATGGTGACCCATATGTTATTACCCTGGAGGTGAGTGATCGGGCTGGAAACATTTCAGATTCGGCTCCAGGAGCAAATGCTTCAAGCGATGATACTCTTTCATTTATCTGGGATACCGTTGGTCCTGCGCGACCTGATTTCGATAGCGGCAACTCCCGTTCTGCGGCTGACTATCCTTTCTATTCTGTGAATATTCTTAGAGAATCGGAAGAAGTCTTATCCGAGCTATTAGCATGGCGATCAGGGGGGAATGGTGGTTCTGGGAATTTCTTGATTTTACTTCCACAAGGCGGCAAAAAAGGCACCGGTACCAGTTACCAATTTTTCCCTGAGGAAGAGATGCTGAGTTATGCAAACCGTTTTGAATTTTTAGCGTATGAATTTGATGACATTGAGAATCCTTCTGTGTCACCGCTTCAAATGGAATCTTTTTTCTTTCCTGACTGGTCTCGTGATGGCAAGGCGCCCGTTGGTCCATATGTTTTCAACGAGGACATGAACTTTGATATATTTCGACAAGATGAATGGTATAACCGTTTACGCGAAGCTGAATTACTTCAAGATTGGGAAAAGATACATTTTACCTTTCCCTATTTTCTTAATCATACGGTAACAGCTGGGTCTGACCTATCTGATCCTGGAGATGTGTCTTTTAAAACTATTGAGGGACAATTCTTATACCGGATCTATGTATGGATCAATGAAACGGTTGGGCCAGAGGTATACCTTGCTAATATCGAATCTAAGAACTGGGATAACCCATATGATATCATCGCGAATGATGGTGATGCATCCAGACCTTCAACTGACTTAATTGGTGATACTAGCTCCAGGGAAAACAGGCAGTTCAACAGCGAACAACACGAATATGCGATGAGTGATGGAGATCGAGATGGGTTGCCTGGAATACCTCTTTCCGCTCTTTCTATCGACCCACGGATTCTCGAGGATCGTGTAGTGTATTGGCAATTTGATGTCCTTGATAAGGATGAGAACCTTCTGGCAGCCAGTCCGATCTATCAGTTTTTTACATCGAAGCGAGAATGAATGGCGATCAGCAAAGATAGAAAACAACAGATACGTCACAGGAATTAATTAGTGGGTATTTCTGAAATTTCTAAGTAGTGCCACTCTCAAACTGGAACTTTGCAGCTATTGGATATATAATTAACATAACTAAACATCGTGTCTTTCCCAGCCTGCTGACTTTTCCGAGGCCCGTACCAGCCTTGTTGAGATAAAAGTATATTTCCTTTCGGGCCTTCGGAATCGGAGGCAAAGCATGAAGCGTTGTGTCATTCTTACGGTATTCCTGTTTTGCGCGGTTGTTGCGTCCGCGCAGTAACCAGCAATTTCACCCTTGAAGCATTTCCCCAGGTGAATGTTCCCCTGGGGCCGGTGGAGGAAAGCACCGGCGACCGCTTATTCAAAACCGGCGGTGGGCTCCAGTTCCGGGGTAATTTTCACCTTCCTTTCCTCTCCATGCTCAGCACTGGAATGTTGCTGAATCTGGATTTCCTTCCCTTCGGAGCTGAAACCATGACCGTCTTGGGCTTCGGACCGGAAGCGGCCGTTACTCTCAGCCCGGTGACCCGGTTCAACCTCCGGGCGGGCTTCGGCGGCGGACTGTATCTTGCGATGATAGAAGCCGGCACCGTCCGCAATCCCTTCCTGACCGGCGGCGTCGAGGCCTCCTACCTGCTCAATCCCGGATTGAGCCTGGGTCTTTCGGTGAACTACCGACGCCTGCTGTTACCGGATTCTTATCTTTATGACGGGATTTCGGTAAGTTTCGGGGCCCGATGGCACGTGGGAGCCGGAGGTGGATCCCGCATTGAGTACTCGCCGATGATTGAGCCGGTATTCCCCTTGTTCTACAGCTATTACGACGATCACGCCCTGGGCGAACTGGTTATCGGCAATGGAGAAGCTGACGCCATCTACAACGTGCAGGTGAGTTTTTATGTGCCGCGCTATATGGACCAGCCCAAGCCATGCGGCGTAACCATCGGTCAGATACCCCGTTCGGGCTCTACCAACGTCCCCATATACGCCCTGTTCACCGATGATATTTTCGACGTCACTGAAAGCGACACAGCCGCCGGAGAGATTCTGGTTTCCTATGACTATCTGGGTAGCCGGATGGAGCAGAGCATTGCCGTTTCGGTAGATATCAACAACCGCAACGCCCTCACCTGGGATGATGACCGGAAAGTCGCCGCCCTGGTCACATCCAAGGATCCGGTGGTGCTGGGATTCGCAAAGGGTATTGCCGGTACCATTCGGGCCGAGGACACCACCGCCGTGAACGATACGTTCCGCATCGCTCTGGGCCTGTTCGAGGCTATTCAGGTATACGGTATTAATTACATCCCCGATCCAAGCACACCCTATATCGAGCTTTCTGATAATCCTACGGCGGTGGATTACTGTCAGTTTCCCAGTCAGACCTTCGCGTATCGGGCTGGGGATTGCGACGACCTGGCTATCCTGTACGCCGCTCTGCTGGAGTCCGTGGGGATTGAAACCGCCTTCGTAACCGCGCCGGGACATATCTATCTGGCATTTAATCTCGGGATGCACCGGGAGGACGCCGAAGACCTGTTCGATAATCCTTCGGATCTGATATTCCGGGGAGACGAGGCGTGGATTCCCGTGGAAGTGACCCTGGTCCGCGACGGCTTCCTGCGGGCATGGCAGGTGGCCGCCCGGGAATGGCGGGAGACCCCGAACCGGCGGAACGTGGGGCTCTTTGACGGCCGAGAGGGCTTGGGGCTGGGGGGGGCGGTGGGGCTTGCCGGCACTGAGGGGGTCATTTTGGTTTCTGTCGGGGGTGTGGGTGTGGGGGGATATTCTGGGAACATGGGACGCGTTTGGGTGCCGCCGGTGTGGTACCGGGGTTGTGCAGGGGAG
>CAWZYW010000268.1:0-4354 GCA_963966255.1 uncultured Salinispira sp.
GAAGTGCAACAGGCTAACCATCTGTTCCGAACTGGCGAAGTGGCTCTGAAGGGCAGAAGCCAGATTTAAGCCGAAGATGCTGCCGTAGCCGGTGTAACCGGGATTCGCGCCGATCATGCGGATCCTCGCCAGGGTACCCCCGAGCCCCTCTTCACTATGAAACCGGGACTCGATAACTTCCGGATCACGCACGTAGCCTCTTATGTTGCCGTTCCAGTCCGCCTCGAGGGAAAACCCGCCGGTCTCCCACTTGATCTGCAAAATCAGCTTCATGGTCTGTTTCAGATCCGCTGACATTAGGGCTGCCGCATGTACCCCCTGTATAAACAGGGTAGGGAAATCACCGCTCAGGTCGTGGGCGTCGGCAAGGCTTTGGCCCAGGGCGGGGCTATCGAGGGCGAGGACCCGGTAAGCCCCGTCGCGGTCGAGAAATCGATGGAGGGTAACCTCCGATTCGGGAAAATGCTTCTTCATATCGGGCTGAAATATAGTCAATATTCAGCGCTTCTTGTAGGGCTTTCTGCCATGGGCTACACTGTCATCAGAGATCTGACAGTAATCATGACCATAAGGAGGCATACATTGTCCAGCAAATCTCTTAAAACTAATCTGCAACTGCTCACCATCGCGGTGGCGCTCTTTTTTATCATCACCGGATTCGTCTCAATCATGAACTACGATAATCCCGCCAACCAGTTCGGCCGGGCGATCAGTTCGGTTTTCGGCAACGGCGGTAATCAGACCCTGGCGCTCATCGTTGCCATCGCCCAGCTGATCGTTGGGGTAATACTGCTGATCGACGTGTTCCTTCCCATCAGGGAAAACACCATGGCCATCGTTAAGCTGATTATTTTCGCAGCATGGGCGGCGTATGTAGTGGTAGCCCATTTCCTGAACAACTTCATGGAGCCGGATTTCCTGCGCTGGTTCCAGCCCTTCACCAGCGACCTGGTTATTCTGGCGGTTCTTTGGGTCATCAGAGACAGCAGGGTGTAAGCCCTCAAAAGTATCCGGGAAATCGACGGATGCTTCCGGTTCGTTAATCCGGCATGGTAAATCCGAGGGCCTTCGCCAGGTCCTCGGAAAGCCGGATCGATTCCGATGAAGGAATCAGGATTTCAACCCGCGTGCCCCGGCCGATGCGGCTGACGATGCGCATGCTTCCCCGCAGCTGTTCCACCGCTTCCATCACGCTGACCATCCCGATGCCGCTGCCATAGGGCTTGGTGGTTTTCCCGATTTCGAAATCATGACAGTCGAAGCAGTTCTCAGAAGCGCAATCCGCACAGAACTCAATGCCCGGACCGTTATCCTCCACCGCAAGGAACAGGGCCTGATGCATCATGCGGCCTTCCACCCTCACCCGCCCCAGGTTTTTCTGGCTTGCGAGGAGCTCTTCCACGCTCCGGGCTTCCGGCGGCGCGGCATCTGAAGGCGCCCCGGCAGCTACAGCTTCGGCTACGGCTTCGGCGGCGATCCTGCCCTCCGGCTGGGAATCGACAATGGCTTCGCAGGAATTCCTGATGAGATTCTCAAGGATCTGCACCAGTCGATAGCGCGGCGCTTTGATTACCGGTTCGCCCTCGACCAGCTCCTCGAAAACTATGCGGTTCTTCAGATCGTTGGTGAGCCTGAAAGGATAGAGAGCGGCGTTCAAGAGTTTTGCGATGGGGATTTCCTCTGCATCCCGTGAGTTTGATGCGCTGACTACATACTTGATGGCTTCCACGCGCTCGCTGAGACGCTGGATGTGATTCTCGAGATCCTGAATATCTTCGAGATGCACCGGCCGGTCCTTCTCCAGTTTCATACGCAGCAGCTGCCGGCCGGAATCGAGCAAACCGATATCGTTCTTGAAATCGTGAACCAGACCGCTGGTATTGCGGCCGAAGACTACGAAGGGCCGGTTGGCCTCGTTGATCTGTTCGGCGGTCTCTTTCAGGACTTCCAGCTCGTGCTTCTGTTTTTTTACCGTCTTGTATGAACGATAGAGTCCGTCGGCCAGGATTTCCAGGGAATGGCGGTAGTAATACATGGCAATGGTGTACCCGACGATGATCATGGAAAAAAACACCAGGTCATCCATCATCCTCCGGTCCTGAAAGACCAGGGTGATGGTGAGAAAGAATATAAGGTTCACCCCGCCTACCACCAAAGCGAGATATTTATCTACGGCGAAGGCCGCCAGGGAGGCGAACAGCAGCGAAATAAAGGTGGTTATGGATATCTGAAGGGATACGTTCCCCCCGTCGGCACTGTGGACGAAGGCCGTCAGCTGAAACAGGAATATGGAAAGAAAGAGCAGGATCGCCATGGCATAATTACGGTTCAGTTTGCCGGAAAACACCAGCAGCAGCAGTACCAGCTGAAGAACCAGAACGACAATATCGGCTATTCCCAGCGGCACCAGATAATCTGTTACGTCTTGGACCGTATAGATGATAAGCCCAATAAAAATAAAGAGGTTTGTCAGATAATACAGCGGCTCGCTGACCTGAAAAAACTGGGAGACTTCGACTTTCTCTCTTTTCATTGAATCCGCCCGCAATCTTCCGATATCTGAAGATATGGTATAATCATTCGCGAATGGGCACAAGCGAAATCCCCCGATTGAGGTTAATCATGCATAGTAGAAAGAGCTTCGGCCTGATCATTTTTATCCTGATACTGCTCTCCGCGGTTCCGGCATTCGCCGCCGGGCTCCTGGAAGGGCCCGAGTTCATCCCCGACGAATCAAAGCCTCGTGCCGTTGAAGGCGTCCTCGATTTGCGGGACCACCGCTTCGATGGTCAGCGCGGCCTGGTAGAGCTGCGGGGAGATTGGGATTTTTTCTGGCAGACGTTTCTCCAGCCCGGCAGCGAACGGAGCGCCGAAAGCTACCTTCCCAGCGGATCGAACTGGAACGACGGGGGCAGGAACCCCGTCAGGGGCTTCGCCAGCTACCGGCTCACCATCCTTCTTCCCGAAGACCCGCCGGCACAGCCGGTGAAACTCCAATTCAGGGAGATCGGTACCGCCGCCAGAATCTACTGGAACGGCCAGCCGGTGGAGACCATCGGCAGACCGGCATCCACCGCCGAGGTCGCCCAGGGCGAGTGGCGCAGCGGGGTCAGCGGCGAACTGCCGTGGGCGTCGGAAGTGGAGGTGGTGGGCCACATATCCAATTACGACAACATCAACGGCGGCATTGTGGATCATCTGGTTATCGGCCGAGCGGACAAGCTGGAAGGGTATTACCTGTCCACCGCAGCGCTGAATTTTTTCATCACCGGAATCCTGTTTATCATGGCGGTCTACCACCTGATCCTGTTTTTTACCCGGAGCAGCGATGAGGCGCCATTCTGGTTCGCCGCGGCGGCGCTTTTCCTGGCGCTCAGGGCCCTGGTGGTGGACACTTTTCCGATCGCCATGCTGCTGCCGGGGATACTCCTCGAACCGGTGATCCGCTTGAACTACCTGACTTTTTCAGTTTCCCTGATGGCGGTGGGAATGTTCGTCCACCACTCCTATAAAAGCGATTTCGGAAGACTGGTCTCCATCATCAACAGCGTGGGATCCGGGGCTTACAGCGCGATGATAATCTTCACCGCCCCGGCTTTTTTCACTTCCTACCTGCTGCATTTTCAGATTTTCGCCCTTCTGATGGCTGTGGCACTGGTGGGGGTGGTCATGTGGGCGGTGTTCACGAGACAGCCCCTGTCGGGGGTGTTTGCCATAGGCTTCCTTGCCATAACCCTGACGGCGGTTTTCGACATCATAAAAACCATGCTCACTCTTCCGGTACCCAGCCTGTCGAGCCTCGGGATGGTTCTGTTCATATTCATCCTGTCGATAAACCTTAGCCGTCGGAACAGCTACGCCCTGGATCGGGCCGAAGCCCTGACGCTGCAACTGAAGGACATCAACAGCGCGATGGAGCGCTTTGTTCCCCGGGAATTCCTGAAGTTCCTTCATAAAAAGGAAATCACCGAGGTCAAACTGGGGGATCACTCCGACGAGTTCCTCACGGTTCTGTTCGCCGACCTGGTGGATTTCACCGCAATCGCCGAGGAAAGCGACGCCGAGGAAGTCTTCACCCTGATCAATCAATTCCTGGCGGAAATGGGTCCGATCATCCGCAAGAACAAGGGCTTCGTCGATAAATACCTTGGAGACGGAATCATGGCCCTGTTTTCCGGCAATGCCTCCAATGCCATCAAGGCGGCGGTGGAAATGCAGCAGCGCCTTGATCACATCAACCATATCAGGGAAGAGAAAGCCATAAAGCCGCTGGCCATGGGCATCGGGATCCACACCGGGGCATGCATGCTCGGCACCATCGGCGAAGCCCAGCGGATGGACGGCACCGTCATAT
>CAWZYW010000269.1:0-4353 GCA_963966255.1 uncultured Salinispira sp.
TCATGGCACCGAGCATATAGAGAGGAAATGCAATAAAAATAATGCTCTGAAGCAATACATGCATTTTCCAGTTGGAAAAACCTGACCTGATCGCCTCGCTTGGCAACGTAAATCCGATGATGAGGAAGAGGATTACGACAATGGTATTTGAGAGGATGCCCGAGGGGTTTGCTGCGGCGATTTCCGGAAATGCGAAACCCAGCGCCACTGTCACGGCGATTCCGAGAATAAACCAGTTTTTTATCAGAAAGGATTTCAAATGACCGTCCCGTTGGGAATAATCGTATTCTTGGGGATGATAATGATTCCGTCGCTCACATGATAAAAACCGTGATCGCCTTCTTCCCTCTGTACATTATCGATGCCGATACGGCAGTTTTCCCCGATCCGGGCGTTTTTATCGATGATGGCGTTTTTGATCATCGCACCCTTGCCGATGCCGATATCGGGTCTTCCTTCCATCCGGTTCTGCTGTCGCTCTTCGCCGGTTTCGTACCAGTCGGCACCCATGCAGATTACCCCGTCCAGATTCGCCCCCGATTCTATGAGGGTCCGGATACCAACGATTGAGTTGTTGATGTTTGCATTGGTAATAATGCAGCCGTCGGCGGTAAGGGTCTGGCTCACCGAACTGAAATTGAATTTGCTCGCCGGCAGATCCCGTCGGTGAGTGTAAATCGGCATGGCCTCATCGTAGAAATTGAATGAAGGATTGATGCTCGCCAGGTTGATATTCGTTTCGTAGAAATTTCTGATGGTTCCGATATCTTCCCAGAACCCGGTATAGATATACGATTGAACCTTCTTGTTTTTAATTATTTTCGGGATTATCTCATGTCCGAAATCAGTGAAATCATTTTCCAGTGCTTCGTACATACATTCCGCTTTGAACAGGTAAATCCCCATTGAACCGAGAAATCGTTTGCCAGAGTTCAGCATATCTTTATCCGGGTGGATGTTTTCAGGGATGGCCATTGACTCGATATCCACGTCCATGGCGGGTTTCTCGACGAATTGCTTGATAGTTCCACGGGTATTCGCACTGAGGATGCCGAAGCCCGTGGCATCCTGACGGCTCA
This sequence comes from uncultured Salinispira sp., assembly GCA_963966255.1. Classification (GTDB taxonomy): domain Bacteria; phylum Spirochaetota; class Spirochaetia; order DSM-27196; family Salinispiraceae; genus Salinispira. Next base: position 1,080 of record CAWZYW010000269.1, read on the forward strand.
CCGGCGTGGCTGCAACGGTGGCGTCGGCACCGCTTTCCACATGACGGAGGAAAAACTCCGACAAGTCCATGCGATAAAGTTGGTCACCGGAGAGAATAAGGAAGTGGCTCGGTTTTTGAGTCTTAAAATGGTGAAGATTTTTCCTCACCGCATCTGCAGTCCCTTCGAACCACCCTGCGCCGTTGAAACTCTGTTCCGCGGCCAGAATTTCGACGAAACCTTTGGTAAATGAATCAAATATATAGGTATTTGCCAGATGCAGGTGCAAAGATGCCGAGTTGAACTGGGTTAGCACATAAATATTTTTAAAACCGGCATTGATTGAGTTGCTGATGGGGATATCAACCAGGCGGTACTTTGCCCCGAAGGGAACTGCAGGTTTGGCCCGGTCCTTCGTGAGGGGGTAGAGGCGGGTGCCTTTGCCACCGCCTAGGATTATAGTCAGTACTTGCGGCATATGGTCTCCTGCTAACTTCGGTTTCCTATTACCATCATCAGAGATAATTTGAGATACTGCAAGTGATTTCGCCGGGGCTAAACCGGTTCAAGCTGTCAATTTTCCGCTAAACCGGGTACTATACAGATTATGAGCATGACTACCGCAGAGGTCATTGAATCCCTTCGCAACGATGACGATTTTATGCGCAATGTGACCCACTGGGAGGTTATCCCCCCCAGGCCCGGTCGATTCGAAAAACTGCCGCCGGGGCTGAACCCGCTGATTTCCGACGGCCTGAGAAGCCGGGGAATCGGCCGCCTTTATTCACATCAAGCGCAGGCTTTCGAACGCTCCCTGGCAGGGGATGACCTGGTTATTGTCACTCCTACGGCGTCGGGGAAAACTCTGAGCTACAACTTGCCGGTGCTCCAGACAATCCTCGCCGGGCCCGACGCACGGGCACTTTATTTGTTTCCTACCAAGGCATTGAGCCAGGATCAGCAGGCAGCCCTGAATGAAATGACCCTGGGGTCGGACCTGGGCGTAAAGGTCGCCACATATGACGGTGATACTCCTTCGAGCCTGCGCAGCAGTGCCAGGGAAACCGGTCAGATCATCATAAGCAATCCCGACATGATGCACGCGGGTATACTCCCCAATCATCCGAAGTGGATTAAATTCCTCAAGAACTTGCGCTACATCGTCATAGATGAGCTCCATGCGTACCGGGGGATCCACGGCAGTCATCTGGCCAACCTCATCCGCCGAATCAACCGGGTGTGCCGCTTCTACGGCAGCACGCCCCGATTTATCTGTTGTTCCGCCACAATAGGCAATCCGAGAGAGCTGGCTGAAGCAGTGACCGGCAGATCCATGACCCTGGTGGATGATAACGGAGCGCCGTCGGGGGAAAAGCATCTGGTCCTTTACAATCCTCCCCTGGTCGATCGGGTGCAAGGCATCCGCAAGGGGACCGTGAATGAAAGCCGACGCATCGCTCTGAACCTACTGCGCCGGGGAATCAAGACCATCGTTTTCGCCCGAAGCAGGGTCCGGGTCGAACTCATCGCCAGCTACATCAACCAGAGCCTGGCAAATATGTACTCAGACAACGAACGGATCAGGGTCGAATCCTATCGGGGCGGCTATCTCCCCAACGAACGCCGTGAAATCGAAAAAGGACTCAGAAGCGGTGAAATAATGGGGGTGGTTTCCACCAATGCTTTGGAGCTGGGAATCGATATCGGCGGTCTGGATGCATCGGTGCTTGCGGGTTTCCCCGGGTCCATATCCTCGGTCTGGCAACAGGCCGGAAGGGCCGGGAGGACCAGCGCCTCGAGCATTGCCGTGTTGGTGGCTTCCTCGGCGCCACTGGATCAGTACATGGTGCGCCATCAGAATTATTTTCTCAGCCGCGGCGCTGAGTCCGGATATGTGAATCCGGAGAACTTTTTCGTGCGCCTGGATCATGTGAAATGTTCGGCTTTCGAGCTTCCGTTTTCCGCCGACGGCGATGAGGATTTTCCCGACGCAGCTGACTATCTGAAGCTCATGGAGGAAGACGGTACCGTTCGGCTCTCCGGCGGCAGATACTACTGGTCGGATCGCAGCTATCCCGCCGAAGGCATCAGTCTCCGGTCGGCCACCGCGGATAACGTGGTCATCGTCGATATTACCAAGGGCAGGAATCAGGTGATCGGAGAGATGGATAGGCCAAGCGCCAAGGAACTGATATACCCCTTGGCAGTCTACATCCACCGGGGGCGTCAGTTTCTGGTTCACGAACTCAACCTGGAGGAGCGGCGCTGTTACGTCGAGGAGAAGGAAACCAATTTTTACACCGATGCGGTGGTCAAGCGGGACATCAAGGTGCTGCTGGAGGACGGGGAGCGCGCGGTATCGGGAATAAAGCTTACCCTTGCGGATGTCCTGGTGCGCACCGAGGTGGCCAAATTTAAAAAACTGCGCTTCAATACCCACGAAAACATCGGATTCGGCGAGATCAATTTACCGGAGGAGGAGATGCACACCCAGAGCGCCATCCTTATTTTTGATGATTCCTCTTCCGGAACCGACGGCCTCATCGAGGGGCGGGACGACAGCGCGAATTCCCAGGGACCTGCGACAAATCTGGCGGCCTACTCGGCGCCCGAGCAGACGGCGATCATCTCGCGATTAGGCAGTCTTATAAAGGCTACGGCACCGGCGTTCCTCCTCTGCGATCGTAACGATTTCGGCATATCCGAACGCATCCGGGATCCCCATTTCCAGGCTCCGGCAATTTACATCTTTGACCGCTATCCCGGCGGATCGGGGGTCAGCAGAAGCCTCTCCGGACGTCTGGAAGAGATACTGGGCGCTTCACTGGATCTGGTGAGCCAATGCGGCTGTGAGGAAGGGTGTCCGTCCTGCATTGGACCCCGACTCCCCGAAGAAGAAATAACCGTGAATCCAAAGCCGCTTATCAGGGATTTTATCAGCTCATGGATCTCTACGAACGCCTCAGGGCGATAAAAAACGCGAAGAAGAGCACTGACTCTCAAGCACCGGTCTCCGACGTGAACTCGTCGAAGCAGCCATTACCCGTTGCCCGGGATCCGGATGACGAAGCGCCGGCAGGCGCTGGCGGCTCCATGGCAGCCGGGAGAACCATAGATTCTACTTCGGATGATGCCTGGCGACAGCTGAACCCCTGGGTATGGTGTCGGAGGCGAATCTACCCAATCAGTCCGCCGGATGATTTGCCGGCCCCTGCGTTATGGCCGTGTCCGTATGCAGGTGGGGGGGGCTTTCGGCTTATAGGACTCGACACCACATGCAGGTGGTCTGGGCACG
>CAWZYW010000270.1:0-4346 GCA_963966255.1 uncultured Salinispira sp.
ATCATAATCTGCCGGAGCTTGCCCAGGTCCGCCATAACGTATTCCGGAAGCTCTCCGATATACTCGACGTAGAGGCTCAGCCCCTTCTGCTGGCATTTTATCGAAAACATATCCTGAAGGTCCCGGATAAAATCTTTGAGGTGGAAGGCGGTCTCGCTGAGCTCGAACTTGCCCGCTTCAATTTTCGAAATATCGAGGATGTCATTTATCAATGCCAAGAGGTGTTCCCCGCTGTTGGAGATGGTGTTTATTTTGTCTTTCTGTCCGTCGGTCAGATTCTGGTCGTCAGCCATCAACTGGGTATAACCGAGGATGGCGTTCAAAGGCGTCCTCAGTTCATGGCTCATATTGGCCAGGAACTCGCTTTTCATCCGGTTCGCCGTCTCGGCGGCATTGCGGGCCTCGGTAAGCGACTGCTCGTACTCGAGCTGGCTGCGGATGTCCCGGAGTATCAGGGTATAGAAATCCTGGTCGGCCCGGCTGGTGCTGCTGAAATTCGCCTCTACGGGGACAACGGTGCCGTCGATGGTCCGCAGGCTCATGCGCTTCAGCTGGCTGGACTCGTCCTCCAGGAAGTCGAAAAAGGGTTCGCAACCGCATTCCTCCCTGCCGGGGACAATATCCGGCGGGGTCAGGTATGAGGTGATCAGCTCTCCGATCATATCGGATTCTTCCCAGCCCATGAGCCGCTGGGCGGCTGGATTGAACAGGGAGATTTTAGCATCTTCGTCGAAGGTTATGATGGGGTCTGCGGCGCTGCGGATGATGGTGTCCAGCTGTTCCCGGCTGCTGTCTAGCTCCACCTGCTTGCGCGCGATGAGGATATTGATTTCCCGGTATACCGCGTTGAATTCGTTATTATTCACAACGTCGATGGTGCTCAGCCGGGTGGCGTCGCTCCGGTTTACTTCATGCAGGCTGTCCTGGATGGTCTTGATGGGGTTGCGGATCTGAGCCTTTATCATGCTGATGATTTCAAAGGCCATGGCGAAGAATATGGCGCCGCGGATGAAAAGCACGTCCATCAGGCCCTTTATTCCTTCCATGCTGGACCCCAGATCCATCATGCGGGGAATATCCATGATTTGTTCACCCATGACCGGCAGTCCCTGTCCCCCGATGAGCAGGAAATTTGAGGCAATCTCCATGACCTGAATCATGAGGAAGAACAGCATGGCCATTATCGCGCTGAACAAGGTGGCATAAAAGGAGCGGTATCGCTGCTCGATTTCCGGCGCGGCCATGATGACCCTTCGCTTAACCGGGAACAGCACGCTGTCCAGATTAAGGGTTATAAGGGTGGCGGTAAAAAGGCCAGCGGAAAAACCCTCTGCGAGAACGAACCAGAGTCCGGGGCCCCGCATTGCCTCTTCGGGATTTAATATCGTCTCCGCCAGGACTCCCAGCAGGAATCCGCCTACCGACAGCAGGGTGATAAAGCGTGGCATGGCGTTGATGGTCCGCACAGCCCGCGCGGCTTCCCTGCGGTCGTGTATATGCTCATCCCCGCTGGACCGAAGGAAGTGGAACACCGGCCTGAGAAACGCGGCGCTGGCCAGGGTGGTAACCACGAGTATGGCCCAGGATGCGACGGCTTCGAAACCCACGAATAGATACTCCACGGCGTTATCCCACGCCTGGCTGATATCTGGGCCCACGAATCCGACGAACAGTATGACCGCCAGAGGCGCCAGTATGATGGTTAACAGAAAACGCGCCAGAATACGGCGGTATTGGTAATGCTTCATAGGTCCTCCGGTTGGAAATCCCTTCAAGAATAGCACTATCGCCCTCATACGCCAAATTCGAAACGGCACGCTGCGCCTTGGTTTTGTGGCTTTTCCGTTTATCGGATATAATGGCCGAAACGAGTGTACAGGAGCGGCTATGGCCCAGGTGACGGTAATCGGTATCTCCGGCGGTTCGGGTTCGGGAAAGACCACGATAGTAAAGAAAATATCCGAGGTTCATCCGGATCTGGTATGTCTCCCTCAGGATAATTATTATCGCTCGGCGGAGTATATAAATAATGAGAACATCACCGCTTTCAACTTCGACCATCCGGCGGCATTCGATACCGACCTGATAGTGGAACACCTTGCGGCCCTTCGCCACGGGGAGACCATAGAAATGCCCCTGTATGATTTCGTGAATCACCGGCGCCGCAGCGAGAGCATCACCGTCGAGCCCCGTAAGGTTGTGATTTTCGAAGGCATCATGGTGTATTTCGACAAGCGGGTAAGGGATCTCATCGATCTGAAAATCTTCGTCGATACTCCCGATGACATACGATTTATCCGCCGGATGCGCCGGGATATCCATGACCGCGGCAGGACCATGGATTCGGTGATTACCCAGTATCTCGAGGTGGTCCGACCCGGTCATTACGAATTTATCGAACCCACCAAGGCCTTCGCCGATCTGATCGTTCCCGAGGGCGGCATGAACGAAATGGCCCTGGAAGTGCTCAGCGCCTTCCTCAAACAGATCGTATAGATGAATATCTGCCTGTTTAATCCCGACGAATGGGGCCGGCCCCTGCCGGCAGATGACGAGCGGGCCGATCATATCAGGAGCATTCTCAAACTGCGCTCCGGGGATGAGCTTCGTGTTGGACTAGTCGGGGTAGGCCTCGGCACTGCCCGCATCGCCGATGAACCGGGTAGCGGAACAAGCCGATCGGGACCTCTGAGTCTTGAGTTCCCGGATGTCGAATCACTGATTCCCCGGGCCGGCGCCAGCCTGACGCTGATCATTGGCCATCCCCGGCCGCCGGTATTCCAGCGCCTGCTCCGGGACCTGAGTTCCATGGGGGTGGAAGCCGTTTACTGGGTGCGCAGCGAGCTCAGCGAAAAAAGCTACCTTTCCAGCCGCGCTTTGCAGCCCGACCAGCTCGACCGCCATGTCAGGCTTGGCCTCCAGCAGGGTGGATACAGCAGCCCCCCGGTAATAAAGAAATACTACAGCATCCATGCATGCCTCGCTGAACTTAGTGCTACCACTGGTTTCGGCACTGAACCCGGCGGGAATGCCGCTCCTGCGGCCCGCCTGCTGCTTCACAACGGCGATGAGGCTGCCCCGAGCCTGTATGCCCGCCTGGGGCATATCTCCGCAAGTGAACGGGTTATCTTGGCCATCGGTCCCGAGCGGGGCTGGACCGACGGCGAGGTTTCGCAGCTGGCGGACCGCGGTTTTCTTCTGACCGGGCTTGGCTCTGCGGTCCTCCGGACCGAAACCGCCGCCGTGATTTCAGCGGGAATGGTCTCCATAGCCGTCGGCGAACGGGACGCGGCAAAAAGCCCCGGATCGGCCGGGAGATAACATGTCGCAAGTCAATCTGGAAAAGCGCATCAAGCGCCATGTAAAAGCGGCTGAGCAGCGTATCGCGGTGATCTGTCATCCTGAACTGGAGGATCTCGCCCGTGAGGAGCTTCGAACCCTGGGCTTTGAGGTGACCAGGGAAGATCCCGGCGTACTGGTTTTTTCCGGCCGCATTTCCGATATATATGTCCTCCATGCCGCCTGCCGGATTCCCAGTTCGATCCGGATCCGACTGGGGGCTTTCCGCTGCGGCAGCCGCGAAGACCTGTTCCGTCATATCCGGGGAATCCCCTGGGAGTACTGGATCAGACCCGACACCCGGTTCGCCCTGCGCCTCAGCGTCCGTTCCTCCCGTATACAGCACGAGGGCCGGGCGGGGCGCAGTGCCTGGAAGGCGGTAGCCGGCCGCCTGCGGGAGTTTTTCGGCGAATCCGTGAGCACCGAAGATTCCGCCGCTCCGACCGCCATCGTCGGGAGGGATGCGGCCCCGGTTCAAAAAATCCTGGTGCAGGTGAACGGCACCAGGGCATCGGTTTCCCTGGATGCCACCGGTGACCTTCTGTATAAGCGGGGCTGGGGCCGACGGCAGGGCAGGGCTCCCCTGAGAGAGAATATCGCCGCCGCGATGCTGGCCGCGTGTCCCTTCCCCATCGAAGGGCCCCTGGTTGACGCCATGTCCGGTAGCGGAACCCTCCTCGGCGAAGGAATTCTCAGCAGATACGGCCTGGATCCGCTGCCCCGCCGGGATTTTGTGTTTCAGCAGTGGCCGGTGTTTTCTCCCGGTGCCTGGCAACACGAAATCAGGCAGAGGAAGGACGAAAACTGCCGCCGCCTGGCTGCCGCCGCCCTTCATGAAACCCACCATGCCGTAGAGATCGATCCGGACATCGCCCGGCTACTTGGGGAAAATATCCGTTCTTTTGCCGATCAGTACGCTTGCGATTCCCCCGGCGGCCTCGAGCTTTCACCGGGAGTCCGATTGGCGATCCACAACGAGGATTTTTTTGCCTGGGCATATCAGATTA
>CAWZYW010000271.1:0-4332 GCA_963966255.1 uncultured Salinispira sp.
AGGGTCAGAAAGATTCGAGACATGGCGACTCCGACTCAACGCATGGCTTGTTCACTGGACGCCCTAAAACTCACTTCGGTAAACATAGATGTCATACAGTATGCCGTCTCTGAAGAAAAACCTGGCCCTGACGGGAAATCCCCGGTCTACCAGATCGTAATACAGATTCGCATCATCCTGGTAATGAGCGATGCCCAGGAGATCCTGCAGCTCCTCGCGGTTCATTCCCGGCCGGGCCCCGCCGACGGCCCCTTCGTAGCGATGGTCGAATCGTAATTGCCAGACCCGATCCTGGAACCAGTAAAGGTAACGGTAATCCGGATAGAAAAACACCACATCGTCCTGCCAGGCTTCCTCCCCGCGAAGTGGATACATTTTCTGCGGCAGTCCGAAACGATCCACCGCCTCGGACAGCACCAAGCCGAGATCATCAGCTGTGTCAAGATCAAGCGGGGGGCTCAGGAAGGCGCCGTCTGGGCCCAGATTTGCCTCAATATGACCGGGGAATCCCGGCTCCTGGGCCGAGAGGCTGAAAAGGGGAAGTAAAAGCAATGCGATTGCGGACAGAATATCAGCGGTCGGAAAACGTGTTTTCCGCGAGTAATCGGGAAAATTCTTCCCCGGAAACCGCAGGAGCGTAGTAATAACCCTGGATAAGATCGACACCGTGTTCAAACAGAAATTCCTTTTGATCCTTGTTTTCGACACCTTCGACGAGAATCTCGAGATTCAGATTCTTTCCCAAATCGATGATACTTTTCACTACAACCCGATTGCTTTCGTTGGTCATCATATCGTCAATGAAGGACTTGTCGATTTTCAAGGTATTAATCGGCAGTTTGATCAAATAATTCAGGGATGAATAGCCGGTTCCGAAATCGTCGACGGCGATGCGGATATCCGATTCACGGAGTCGATGCAATTTGTCTATCGAGTGCAGCGGATCCTTCATGATCGCGCCTTCGGTAATCTCGAGCTTCAGCTGATCACCCCGAAGCCCCATAGTCTCGAGCAGGGAGTGAATGCTCTGCTCAAGACCCAAATCCAAATCCTCGCCGTGAATATCCCGGGCGAAGGTTTCCTCGAACTGAAGAGGAGATAGATTAACCGAAACGTATTCTATTTCCGCACCGGCATCCAGCCAGGCTTTCATCTGTTCGCAGGCCCGATAGAGAATCCACCAGCCGAGGGGATTCATCTCCCCGTGTTTTTCAGCAAGACCGATAAACAGGCCCGGAGATATAAAGCCCAGATCGGGATGATGCCAGCGAACCAGAGTTTCGCAGCCGATGATCTTTCCCTGCCGGTTCACGAAAGGCTGATAGCCCAGTTGGAAATCCTGGTAGTAACCCTGGCGGGCAAGCTTTAATTCTCTGCGGATGCGCATCCGATAGCGATATTCTTTTCCCAGTTCGGCATTGTACACCGTCATCCGGGAATTGAAGCGGATGGAATTATCAGTTGCCAGTTCCAGGCTTTCAAAAAGCGTATAGGTATTGTCCCCCGCCTCCGGGAAAATGGCCACGCCGACATGAGCATCGAATTTAATCCTGAGGTCCTCGGTGCTGTGGTATTCCCTGAACATGGGGAACACTTCCAGATCGAAAATATTCCGGACCGTATCCTCGTCCCTCAGCATCGGCAGGAGAAGATGAAAATCCCCAAGGCTGTCGCCCTGATATAAATGCCCATCGAACATTTCGATTTGGCGCAATTGATTCGCGATTTTAAACGCAAGTATTTTCTTGTATCTCTCCGGCGTGATTTGCTCAAAGTTTTCGTCGAGCCTGATATGGACGACGGCGAACGCCTTTACTTCCTCGAATTCCCCGGACTCGAACTGCCTTCGTCGTTTGTCAACCAGACTGTTCAAGTCCGCCCTGAAAAAACGGCTGATGGGAAGCTGGGTTTCCGGGTCAAGCCGCGAGAGTTGCAAGAGCTGGGCTTTTTCCTCCTGCTCAAGCTCGAGTTCCCGCTTTATTTCCTTTATCTTTTTCTGCAATTGGAACGCGAAACTGCGCAGGTTGATGATATCCGATTTGAGATGTTCGGGTTCAGGGGTGCCGGAACGAAGAAACGCATTGATGTGTTTTAATTCGACAACCTTTGCCATAACCCCTCAAAACTTCGAAGCACTGCTCACAGTGTATTATACGCTATCTTTTTTGTCATAATGCAAAAAAAAGCTGCCCGGAACTAACCCGGACAGCAAAATCGACGCCGCGGTATCCCTACTTCTGATAAACGGGCCGTGGAGTGTACTTGGTGTGCAGGTACTTGTGAGCCTTATGGCTCCCGGGTTTTTCCAGGAAATCATCGTAGATCTTTTTGATAAAAGGATTCTGATGGCTCATCCGTATTTCCTGCTTCACATCGTCGGCGTAAAGGCCGGCAATCCGCTGCTTGCGAACCTCATCGGTTGCGCCGTAGGGCTGACCGCCGCCGGCGATGCAGCCGCCCCGGCATGCCATGACCTCTATGAAGTGGTAGGGAATTTCGCCTCCGGTTTCCTGGGCTTTTTTCACCCGTTTCAAGACCTCTTCGATGTTACCCATCTGGTGAGCCACGGCAACCCGCACTTTTGTACCTTTGATGTCAATCTCGGCCTCTTTGATGCCCTCGATGCCGCGTACCGCTTCGAAATCCACTGATGCCAGCTCTTCTCCGGTAACCATGTTGTAAGCGGTGCGAAGCGCCGCCTCCATGACACCGCCGGATGCACCGAAAATGGTCGCCGCGCCGGTGTACATTCCCAGGGGATTATCAGCCTCCTCTTCGGGAAGGCTGTTGAAATCGATCCCCGCCTGCTTGATCATCCGGCTGAACTCCCGGGTGGTCAGGACGTAATCCAGGTCCTGAACGCCGGTGGAGTACATATTGTCGTCCCGGGTGATCTCGTATTTCTTGGAAGTACAGGGCATGATGGAAACCACCACGATGTCCTCAGGATCGATATTCTTCTGTTTGGCGTAGTAGGTCTTTATCATCGAAGCCATCATCATCTGGGGGCTCTTGGCGGTGGAGAAATGCGGGATCATCTCTGAATAATATTTTTCCAGATAGTCGACCCAGCTGGGACAGCAGGTGGTGATCATCGGCAGGGTTTCGCCCTTGGTAAAGCGCTGGACGAATTCGCTGGCTTCTTCCATGATCGTCAGGTCGGCGGCGAAGTTCGTATCGAAGATCGCATCGAATCCCATTCGGCGCAGCGCGGCATACATCTGGCCGGTCATGATGGTTCCCGGCGCATTGCCGAAGGCCTCGCCTACCGCGACGCGGACCGCCGGCGCGACTTGCACCACCACGTGTTTCTTTTCTTTGCGCAGGACATGCCAGACTTCCTGGCACTGGGAGTTTTCGTAAATGGCCCCCACCGGACAATGGGCTGAACACTGGCCGCACTTGATACAGGGGGTTTCGTTGAGCTTGATGTCCCCGGCTCCGGCGATTCGGGTTTCATCACCCCGGCCGATGAACTCCAGGGCCCATACGTTCTGCATTTCCTGACATACCTTGGCGCAACGGCCGCAGAGCACACATTTTTCCGGATCGAGGATGATCGACGGAGTGGAATCGTCTACCGGAAGATCCCGAAGGTTCTTTTCGAAGGGTTGTTCCCGAATACCGAATTCCTGGGCCAGGCGCTGAAGTTCGCAATTCTGGTTTCGGGCGCAGTACAGGCAGTCGTCGGGATGATTCGAAAGGATCAGCTCAACCACGCTGCGGCGCACGTCAACGATTTCCGCGTCATGGGTGATATAGCTCATTCCCTCGCTCACCGGAGTGGCACAGGCCCGTACCATCTTCGGGGAACCTTCCATCTTCACCACGCAGATGCCGCAGGCCGCCCATGCATCCAGGTCAGGATGATAGCAGAGAGCCGGAACCTTGATCTGGTTCGCTTTCGCGGCGTTCAGGATAGAAGTGCCTTCCTCAACCTGCATCTCGACGCCGTTTATCTTTATATTCACCATCTTTTCCATAATTCTCTCACCTCCGTCCTTACTTCACCTGAACCGCATCGAACTTGCAGGCCTTGTAGCATTCGCCGCACTTGATACAGTCTTCCTGATGAATGGTGTAGGGTTTGCGTTTCTCCCCGGTGATGCAGGGGACCGGGCACTTGCGGGCGCACAGGCCGCAGCCGATACACTTTTCCGGATCGATTTCATACTTGACCAGGTCCTTGCAGACCCCGGACGGGCAGGTTTCCTGCTCGATATGGGCGAGGTACTCATCCCAGAAATATTTCATCGAAGACAGAACGGGATTCGGGGCGGTCTGGCCCAAGCCGCAGAGGCTGGCCCGCTGCATCGCCTTACCGATCTCCCT
>CAWZYW010000272.1:0-4332 GCA_963966255.1 uncultured Salinispira sp.
GCCCCGCTCCGGGAAGACAGCGACGGCAGCCGGCTGCTTATGCTGGCCGCGGACGGCAGCGAGCTTCGCAGCAGCGATGGCATTCTTGTCGAACTGCCCGGGATCGAACCCTTCTGGTATTTTCTGTTCGGGCTCGATAGCTGGATGTCGCCGGGGAATGCCCGTCTTACGTTGGTATATCTCAACAGCGGTGAAACGGTAGCCGCACGGGAATACGACCTGCGGATATTCCCCCGGGACTTCCGACGGATTACCATCCCGCTGAACGGGCGGCTGACGGATATCCGTACCGATCAAAGCCCGGAGCGCCTCGAACAGAGCCGGATCCTTTCCGAGCTTTTATACCGGGTCGATCACCGGTCAGATGAATTAATCGGCGACCCAAGCCGCCGCATGCCCCTGGAAAGCATTACTCATACCTCGGAATTCGGCGACCGGCGGGTGTACCGTTACTCCGACGGCAGCAGCGCTACCAGCATCCACAACGGACTGGATTTTCGTGCGCCGGTGGGAGAACCGGTATTCGCCCCCCTGGCCGGAACGGTCGTCATGGCGGAAACAAGGCTGGTAACCGGTAACACGGTGGTGCTCCAGCACCTGCCGGGAGTTTACAGCCTCTACTATCACCTCGATCGACTTGATGTGCAGACAGGGGTCCGTCTGTCCCCCGGAGACACTCTCGGCCTGGCGGGGGTGACCGGACTTGCCACCGGAAGCCATCTTCACTGGGAGATCCGGATTAATGGCGTTGCGGTTGATCCGGAAGCCTTTATGGCCGGAGCTTTACTTGACAGGCAGCGGCTTTTGGGGCTATTTTCAAGCCATCATACAAAAAGGTGGTGATTACCATAGCGTTCATTAAAGTAGACGACGGCGAGAACCTCGAAAAGTCCATCAAGCGCTTCAAGCGGATGGTGGAGAAAGAGGGCATCATCCGCGAGTGGAAGAAGCGGGAGTACTTCGAAAAGCCGTCGACCATTAAGAACCGCAAGCGCAAGTCCCTGGAGCGGAAGCTGCAGAAGAAAATGCGCAAGCTGCAGAACATGAAGAATTACTAATGTTCGAATACCATGGAACAGCCCGATCCTCCCGGATACGGGCTGTTTTTTTATCCGCCCGGCACCGCAGCAGACTCGCTCGAACAATGGGAATCCTCAGCTTGATTCTTCTCCAGGCGTCCTGCGCGCCTGCGGCGTTTCGCGTCGAACGGGCGGCCTTGTTTCCGTTATATGCCTATGATCCTGGCTCCCGGGAGCTAACCGCTTTCATGGCTCTGGACCTGACGGTAACCGCCGGTGATATCGAAGTGAGCGGCATCGAGATGGAGCAGGAAAGCAGCGGAACGCGGTGGTCATGGGTCAGCAGCGATAGTGATGACGCTGAATATCGCCAGCCCGAGCCGGCAGACAGTTTCGTCCGACCGGACTTTTATTCCGAGCGCCCGGGATCACAGTTAAACCGCCTGTATCCCTGGTTTGTAGTTCCCGACGGTATGGAACCTGGTTTGATCTCCATTCGCATATTCGACCTTTCCCGGAATCAGGGGAGCGCAAACGCGGCGTATCGTCCACTTCCGGAAGATGACCTCGGGGAACTCTCGGAGGCTCTCAGATTCAGTGATGCGGGACGCATTTCACATCCCGGGGCGTGGGAATACCTTGTTGTGAGCAGCACAGACGGAAGCATACTCCGACGTCTGGAATACCGGGCCGGAGAGCCGCCGAGCCTGGAAGAAATAGCCGATATCCCCGCCGATGCCCTCTGGTATTACTGGGGCGTTCCCGCTGATTACGATTGCCTGATGCTGGTCGGACCGTACCTGCGCTGAGAATGATCGGGTGTTGTCCTAGGTCTGGTTCGCCTGATCGTCCGTCGGTTCATCCGTCCCGTCATAGTTTGAAGTTTCATCAGAACGCTCCAGCAGATTCTCGGCCATGACCGAGTCTTCGGAATCCTCGATTACCGTTTCTTCAACGTGCCGGCGATAGTTAAAGATCTTCCGCAGGAAGTATCTGATCCGTTGCATGAGATTCATTCCCCGGCCGCGGACCACATCCTGGGCGGCCTGAAGAACGGTGACCTCATCCCCATACTTATGTTTGAGATGGTGCCAGTGCTTTACTATCCAGACGTATAAATCACCCTCGGTGCGGTCCGGGAAGCTGCTGAGTAGACCGTATTCGAGGATAATCGACTGGATCGGCTTGAACACGTTCTCGAACCAGGAGAATATCGCCGCACTCAGGGGTAGCTCTTCCTCATACCCCTCATTAATGAAGTATTTGTGTTCGAGAATATGATACAGAACTTCGTTATAGCGGCCGGTGGCGGTAAAATTTAGCTGGTAATCGGGAATCACAGAGGAGAACGAGGTCTTTTCCTCGAAGCGCTGCCGTTCGTATTCAATGACTGCCCGGCGCAGATCCTTGCGGTCCATATCCGGACTGATTTCTATACTGCTGTCCAGGCTTACTACTTCCGCATCGATCATTTCCATGCCCTGAGTTCGGGCGACGCTTACCCGATGATTGCCGTCACGGACGAAGTACACACCGCCCACCTCATAAAGCTGAACCGGCGGGAGGGTGACGTTCTGCAGGTGCAGCTTGTCGATGTTGGTCCAGCGCTGTTTGAGATGCTCTCGCCGGGGCAGGAAGGTTTTGTTGAAATCCTGATAACGCCCCTCGCTTCCGACTATCATCTCGATGGGGACGGTTTTAATGCCACGGTAGCTCTCGATCTTCGGACTCAACAACTTTTTCACTTCTTCCAGGGAGAGCAGATCGTATTTGCTGGGAGTCAGGAGATTGAGGATGCGGGAGAACACCGCCTTTTTTCTGGCCTTGCTGAAATTTTCCTGGGCGCTCATGTCGTAATAGCTACTGCTCATCGATGGCCTCCGATCCGCGGTGGTCGCGGGGGAAATCGAGCACATAATGATCGTACACGTTGATGATATCGGTTTTTCCATAGCGAATATGCCGTGGCGAATTCTGATCATACAGATGAATATGACCATGCAGCATATACCGGGGTTTGAACATCCTGAGGAACCATCGGAATGATTTGAACCCCCTATGGCAGTTATCATCCCTATCGCCCAGACCCAGCGGAGGGCTGTGAGTGAGAAACACGTCCAGGTAGCGACCGTAGACCAATCGGTTGAACAGGAGCCGGGGTATCAGGCGGAGACATTTCATCTGCATCTGGAAGTCGGTGAACTGATTCTTGCCGTCATTGTAGCGGATGCTGCCCCCCAATCCTGCGATTATCAGTCCCTTTACCCGCTGAACCCGATCGCCGACATAGGTGCTGCCGAAAAAATTCGTCGTATGGTAATCATTGTTCATCCCGTCCCGCATAAAGTTCTGATTCCGGCGAAACAGTTCGAAGTGTTTGAGATTGTGATTGCCGAATACGAACAGGACCGGACGGTTCAGCGTGCTGGCCACAAAACCCAGGTAGCTCATGTTCAGGTCGCCGGCGCTCAGCACCAGATCCACATCCCGAAAGCGTTCCCTGGCGTTGAGGGAATACACCAGGGGATCGACGTGATCGGAAATACAAAGGATTCGAAGCTCGGGGGCGGTTCGGAAGGAAGCCATCAGATCTGCGCTCCCTAATCTGCGCTGGTGCTCTTGAGGATCTTCTGAAGCTTATCCTTATCAAAGAGCTCGATGGGACGGCTTTCGGCGAAGACCTGTGCCATTTTCGAGAACACCGAGCTGGTGAGGATTATTCCACGAGGGAAATTATTCTCACGCATTTTTTCATTGAAGGTGCGGACGGTACCCTCGTCGATGGGATCGGTAACCCTGAGGAAATAGATGAGCCTGGGTTGCTTCTTCTGATTCCGCCATTTCTTGTCGGAATTTTCAGATGCGAGGATTTCGCAACCACCGGTGATGGGATTAACTTCATGGGCAACGAAACTCATGGCCGAGGTGGCTTTCTTGCACATCTCTATGAACTCATCCTGACTGGCGATGAGGAAATCTTTCAGGGTGTCATCGGTTCTCAGGTCCTGATAATTGGATAATTTCTCCGCCACGTCCCGGAAGTCCTCTTTCACCTTATAGATTTCTTCCCACTGAGAAATGGCCTCTTCTATTTTCCGCTCTTTTTCAAACAGAAACGCCAATAGATAACGGGCATAGAGAACTTCCTGGGCTTTTGGATTCTTGGATAATTTCACCGAACGGTTTAATTCCGCGTAAGCCCGGTCGATATCGCCCAGGTTGATATAACAGGCACCCCGCTCGGCAAGGCTTTTTACCTTCAGCTCCGGGTCTTTCGAAGAACGCTCGAAGGCTTTCAGTGCGCTTTGGTAAT
>CAWZYW010000273.1:0-4325 GCA_963966255.1 uncultured Salinispira sp.
CCGGGGGCTCCCCCCCCGCGACATCGGGGGGATGTTCCTGGCCCAGTTCGAGGCTGAACTGCAGGCCATTGACGGGGATAGTCCGGATCAGCGACTGGCGAAGCTGTTCGACGTAATCTTCAAGGCGGGTTCCGACCATGCCGCACAGGTTACGGTGTTCCGCGAGGGCCAGTATCGCTTCCCGGAGTACGAAGAACGCCTGAGGGAAATATTTCTCGATTGCTGTCGAAAGGTTTATCTCCGCGATGTCAGTGAAGC
Organism: uncultured Salinispira sp.; assembly: GCA_963966255.1. GTDB lineage: Bacteria > Spirochaetota > Spirochaetia > DSM-27196 > Salinispiraceae > Salinispira. Next base: position 259 of record CAWZYW010000273.1, read on the forward strand.
CGAATATCTGTTTATAATCTCCGGGCTGCGTTTCAACTCCACCAGGGCGCTGTACGACGGGCTGCCGAGGCGAGCGGATATCATTGCGGATTTCGTCCGCAAAGGCATGTTCTGTGAAGCTGAAAAGCCCGAAACGCCCCTTGAAATACCTTCGCAGTTCGAGGACTTTGTGGAACCTCCTCCCCGAGACAGCCGGGAAAAGCTCCTGGATACGGGGATGCGGCTCATCGGTCAACGTGGATATCACGCAATCGGTGTCGCGGATATCGTTCGGGAGAATAACCTTGCGGTGGGGACGTTTTATACCTACTTCGAAAGCAAGGAGGAATTTTTCTCCATCATCATCGAAAAAATCAGCCAGAGAACCCGCCATTTTCTCAGCGATCGGGCCCGGACACACCACAGCCGACTCGAGCGGGAAATTTACGGGGTTTGGCACTTCCTGTCCTACTTCCATAGGCATGTCGATTACTACGCCATCGTACGGGAGGCGGAATTCGTGGCAAAACCCTGGGTCAGGAAATACTACGACGCTTTCGAAAGCGGTTACATGCACAATCTGGAGATCGATGATCCCGAAACCCGGCGGATCGCCGCGAATTTTCTCATGGGACTTTCCCACTATATTGGCATCGAAGCGCTTATGAACAAACGCATTGTGAATATACCGAAGTTCATCAACGAATTGGCAGAGCTATTATGCAAAGGAGTAGCAGCGTGAATATCGTATCGACGGGACTGTACGTCCCTGGAAAACCTATCAATAACCGGGAACTCATGGAGCTGGCAAACATTGAATTCGATGCCGAGCGCACCGAGGCCAAGCTGGGCATTGCAGCGCGGCACATCGCCCACCTTCGTGGCATCGAAGAAACCAGCGCGGATTTCGCCGAAAAAGCTGCGCGTGAAGCAATCAGAGCCGCCGGTATCGACGGCAACGAAATCGGACTGTTCATCGTAGCCAGCGACACCCCAGAGTACATTTCTCCGGCGACCAGTATGCTGGTCCAAGGCAGGATACAGGGCGGCCAGCGCTATGCCGGCACCTTCGACGTAAACGCGAGCTGTTCAAGTTTCGTGGCTGCGCTTCACAATGCCCAGGCCCTTTTAAAGGCCGACAAGGGCATAAGGTATGCCTGTGTCATCGGCCTGTATAACATGCCCGCCTTCGTGAGACCCGGGGACGTGTTCGGATACTCCATTTTCGCCGACGGGGCGGCGGCGTTTATCATCGAAGACAGCGAAAAATATCTCGGAGGACAGCTGCTGGCCGATGGAACCCAGTACGATTATGTGGGGGTCTACTCCGGGGGAACCCGCCAGCCCCTCACCCCCCAACGTTACGAAGCCGGGGAATACGGGCTTCAACTGCTCCAGCGCCTGCCGGGAGATCGCAACGTGAAGCTCTGGCCTGAAATGGTAGACCACCTTCTGGAAAAAATTTCCGCCCAAAGGGACGATATCGATCATTACCTGTTCACCCAGATCAATAAGTCGGTGATCAATCAGGTAATGGAAATTCTCGGCCAGGATCTGAGTAAGACCACCACGGTAATGGACCGCTATGGCTATACCGGCAGCGCCTGCATCCCCATGGCCTTCCACGAGGCGGTGAAAGAAGGCCGGATCAAGCGAGGCGACAAGGTGATGGCGGTGGCCTCCGGCGCCGGTCTGGCGGTGGCGGCTGCCAGCTGGATTTACTAATTTCCGGACCTTAATTGATTTTATTCCATTTTGCTATCGGCTTTGATGTGAATTACAATGTTTATTGTATGACTCAGAAAAGCCGGGAGGCAGAATGGAAAACGATGCCAGGGTTTTGCGGAAAGATTTCAATCGGGTGCGTAACCGCGCGACCCTCATAACCGCGACGGTTTTTTTCTTTCCGCAGCTCCTTTTAGCGCCGTTCGCTTTCCTATCGGGTTATCTCGGGCTGGACGATTTACTTACAGTGCTGGGTAATCCGCTTATCACCGGAATTCTTCTCATAAATGTTGTGGCATTTTTCTTTATCCATCACTTCAATATCCTCAGGGGTATCCGGCTCTTTCTTTCGGGAAACCGGGATTGGGAACAGGCCCGAAGCGTCGGAAAGCGTATTCTGTATATTTTCTATTTCGCCGTGTTCTGGGAGATCCTGCTGGCAAATCTGATCCTCGAGATCATCGTAGGTTTCGAGTTTCCCAATTCGGTAATTATTACCAGCGGTTATATTCTCGCATTTATCGCGATGGTGTCAGCCCCCCTCATCCTGACCATGCTCAATCGCTATGAGCTGCTGGTCAGGCAGCACCTGGATGACGAACGGCGGATTTTTTCGCTCCGATTCAAGATGATTTCCCTCACCGCGTTTGTATTTATCGGAACGAGCCTGATGTTCCTGTCCCTCCAGGAAACCGTCTCGATCGCCACCGGAGTGCTCGGGCGAACCCTGCCGGTGCCGGCCATCATGACAAGCCTCATCGCGTCCGCCGTAGCCCTGGGAGCTCTAATGTTCCTTCTGGTCCAATTGAGTCGATATATTCTCAATCCGTTGAATGAAATGGTGGAAAAATTCGAAGTCGGGGCCTCAGGCGATTTCCGGCAGTCGGTGAAAGCAACCAGCACCGATGAAATCGGCGTGCTATCCATAAAAATGAATCGTCTCTTTTCTTCATTGAACGACAGCATCAAACAGGTTTCGAGTGTGGTGACTGATCTTCAGGAGGCCAAGGTGCAGCTCGGAACCGGGGTGGAATCCATGGCCGGATCGGTACTTCAGATCAACGATAACCTGATGCGGACCAACAATCAGATGGAAGACCATTCTTCAAATGTCATCGAAACCACCGCCGCGGTCGAAGAGCTCGCCAGGAACATCGATTCGCTGGGTGATAACATCCTCGCCCAGACCAAAACGATACATGATTCTGAATCCTCGATCAGCGAACTGGTAGGCGCGAATACCGAGCTGCAGACCCTCACTGATGAAAGTCACGCGAAGGTCAGCGAACTGGTCAGTCAGTCCGCCGAGGGGGGGACCCGACTGCAGACCATGGCCGGACGCATCGAAGTAATTATCGAAAACAGCAAACACTTGATTGACGCCAACCAGCTGATCGCCGCGGTGGCCAGCCAGACCAACCTGCTGGCCATGAATGCGGCGATTGAGGCCGCGCACGCCGGCGAAGCCGGTCGGGGCTTTGCGGTTGTCGCCGATGAGATCCGCAAGCTGGCGGAAACCGCTACCAACCAGTCCAAGAATATTTCCCAGAATCTCAAGGTGGTGCTTCATGACATCGGCAGCATCGGTGAGGAATCCAGGGAGATGCAGGAATCATTCAAGGGCATCAGCATTACCGTTGACGGAGTTCAACGGGTAATCGACCGGATCTCGAATTTCATGAACACGGTGCAGAGCTTCAGCTCGAGTCTTCAAAGCGCCCTGGGGGAAATCGAAGATGTTACGCAAAACGTGAGTACCGGCTCCCATGAAATGCGCCAGGGAAACTCGGAAATTCTCGTGGCTATGACAAACATGAAGGAAATTTCCCAGAAGGTCAGCGATGCGGTGAAGGAAATCACCAGCCAGGCCACCAGTATCTCCCAATCCTCGGAGAGCATGAAGGCCCAGAACGAGCGCACCGACCAGGCTCTGGATAACCTGCGACAGGTGATCGGACGATTCAAATACGAGTAGCTCCGTTGGCGCTAAGCCCGCGGCTGCCTAGTCCGCCAGTCGGTAATCGCCGCCGTCTTCCGCTACCAGGAAACCCTCACCGGCCATCTGCTCAAGCAGGTCATCCAGTGCAGGGAGCGTATAGGGGTGCGAAGGCAACGCATCCCGCAACCTGGAATCCAGTTCCCCAACATCACAACGCCGCCCCCCTCCGAGTTGGCGGAGGATCTCACCCCGCAGCTGGCGGGAGGAGCCCTCGAACTTAGTCTGCACTGAATAATGGCGGCTGCGTCGATTAGGATTTTCCACCCTGCCCTTCAGCTCGACTCCGTAATCCATCAGAGCCCAGTACCATTTCCGCGGGCGATCGGCGGGCCGAGAGGCCTTTATAAAGGGGAGAATTTCCCGA
>CAWZYW010000274.1:0-4318 GCA_963966255.1 uncultured Salinispira sp.
GGCGGCGCGGGCCGACGCCGCCCGCATCGAGCTGCCCACCGGGATCGCGCCGGCCGCGGTCAGCCGGGAAACGGCGGTGGCACTGTACGGAGATACGAAGTTTTCCAGAAACTTCGAACCGCAGGTAAGCGGCATACCCTGAACGGCAATGTTGTCCTTCACTGCAAAGGGAAGGCCAGTCAGGGGGGACTCGGACCCTGCTTTCCCCGAAGCATCAGAGTCGGGGGAAAAGGAGAGAAACGATCCGATATCCTTATCGCGCCCGCTGACGAAATCGCGATACCCGTCCAGTCCGTCGGAAATGGCCGACTTCCATGATTTCATGTTGCATCCATCCTTGTTTTATCCGGTGATCGTTGGAAGGCCGTCGGGGGAAAAACCCGGCAGATCAAAGCACATTGGGTATCGAAATAAACCGGTCTTCAAGATCAGGAGACTGTTCGAGAATATCATCCGCGAGAGATGATTCTTCCGACCGATCTTCCCGAAGGGCGTTTTTGGAATTGGGGATATGATGTTCTGTTGATTGCGTATCGAGTTCCAGCTCATCCATCAAGGCAAAATACTCGATCATCTGGGCGACCGCCTGGGAAAATCGGTCGATCTCTCCCTCCGACAGCTCGATATGAGCCAGTTCGGCGGTGATCTCCAGTTCTTTTTTATCCATATCAGGATTTTGTACACAGCGCATCATTGAAAGTCAAGGCGATATACGGTTTTTTTGCATATTTAACGAATAAATATACAAATTTTCCGGGTCGAATCGATTTGACGTGCCGGACAGGAACATGTTAATTTCACATTCCTAATCTTAATTTGTATCAATCATGCTATAATGGACTCTGTATACTTATACGGTTCCCAAGGAGACTCAGTGCAGAAGAAGGAATTTCCCAGCATCCGGTTTTACGACCAGGATTTTGTCGATATCTACAACCAGACCTGGGCTTGGGTAGAGGACCATTATACCGAAGAACTCGACGTACAGGGAAGCCCCGCGCGGATCTTTATTTCTCCCGAGAGCGAAACCATACAGTCACTGGAAAGCATTTTCTCCACATTTTTCCTGGTGTACAGCAATAAAATTTATCCCAGCCTTCCCCAGCTCGACTTTTTCTACAGCCGGCAGGAGCAAAACGGGGCCATCCGGGATCGGTACTCCCAGAAAGACGGGAAAGCGGTGTTCGCGAAGGACAATCCAGAAGGCATCGGTATGCCCCTGTTCTCCTGGGCGGAGTACAATTTGTTTCACAAGCTCGGTAATAAAAAGCGGATTAAGGAGATAATTCCCGTACTGGAGTCGTATTTCAATTGGATCGACCAATCGTTCAAAGACGAAAACGGGCTTTATGCGGTCCCCCTGGCAGCCACGGGCATGGAGAATTCACCCCGGCAAGAAGCCAGGTATCTGCTGGATTTCAATACCGCCATGGCCGTCAACGCCCTGTATATGAGCGAACTGGGCGATATCCTCAACGACAAGGAAATCGCATTCAAGTACAAGCGGCATTATTTTTCCCTCAAGACGAAAATCAATCAGCAGATGTGGAATGAGGAAGCCGGGTTCTATTTTGATCTGGATGCCGATGGCCAGCAACTGAAAGTAAAAACCATCGCCGGTTTCTGGAGCCTGCTGGCCGAACTCCCCAATGACGCCCGGTTCGATCGGCTTCTGGCCCACCTGAAGAACCCCGACACATTCGGTACGCCCCATCCCTTTCCCACATTGGCTGCGGATGAACCGGCTTTTGACGAAAACGGGAAGGCGTACTGCGGATCGGTTTTTCCGTATTTGAATTTCATGGTGATCAAGGGTCTGGAAAAATATTCGGCCTACGATCTCGCCCGGGATTCGAGCATCCGCCATATGTACTATATGCTGGATACCCTGCACCCCGACGACAACACCCGGGGAAATGTCTGGGAGGCCTACAAGCCGATGCGCGACGGCGCAGCAACCTGGGAAGGAAAGGGCCCCGGACCCCGGGCCATGCACCTGCCCTGGCTTGGCCTGTCCACCGTGGCGCTGATGATCGAGAATATAATCGGGCTCTTTATCAGCCTGCCGCGGAAGACCGTCGACTGGATCGTTCCCACCCTGGAAGCCATGGGCATCGAGAATCTCTCGCTCAAGCGCAACCAAATCACCATCCTCAGCAACAAGAGCAACCGAGGCTGGGAGATCCGGCTGGAAAGCGAGAAACTCTATTACTTCACCATTGATATCCTTGGGGACAAAAAGAAGACTCTGCCGATTCCCAGCGGTAAGTGTTCCATGTTGATCGATAAGCTGTAGCGCCGCCACATCCCGCGGCGGACCGGTTTTTCAGGTGAGCTTTTATGTCTGAACAATATTCACTGTTCGTTTTCCTCGGAAACCCCGGCAGACAGTACGAGAATACCCGTCATAACGCCGCATGGCTGCTGCTCGACCTTCTCGACGGCCATCTCAGTCTCGACTGGAGTCTCAAATTCAAGGGGCGATATGCAAAAAAGCAGATCCCCGGTACGCCGCCGGAATTTCTGTATCGTCCCCACACCTTTATGAACAAAAGCGGAGAGGGTTCGGGAGAAATCGCCCGGTTCTTCTCCGTACCTGCCGAACGGATCCTGGTGTTTCACGATGAATTGGATCTGACCCCCGGCGAATGGAAGATCAGCCGGGGAGGGGGGACTAAAGGTCACAACGGCCTGCGTTCGATGAAGCAGCATCTGGGGAGCAACGATTTCTCCCGCTGCGCCATCGGCATCGGCCGCCCGCCGCATTCGGGATTCGCGGTGAATAAGTGGGTCCTTTCCGCCTTCGACCCGGGAGACCGGGCGGATCTGGGCCGGGCCTTCGATGGAATTCTGAGCGAAGTCTGGGGATTGTAGAAAAAAAGCTGATTCCGGATTCAGGTTCCGCCGGCATGATCAGGGGATCGGAACCGTTTTCAGAGACTGGTGCGGCCCTTGAGACTGCGAGCCAGAGTGAGCCGGTCGGCGTACTCCAGGTCGCCCCCCACCGGAAGTCCCAGGGCGAGCCGGGAAACCTGCACGCCGAGATGTTCCACCAGCTTCTTGATGTACAGCGCGGTGGTGTCCCCCTCCACCGTAGGATTGGTGGCGATAATTAATTCCCTTATATTACCCAATCCGATTCTACTGATGAGGCTCTGCAGATTCAGGTCCGACGGCCCGATGCCATCCAGCGGCGCCAGAGCCCCGTGGAGCACATGATAGTAGCCCTGGAATTCGTGAGATCCCTCGAGCACCGCAACATCCTGGGGCTGTTCGACAACGCAGATAAGGCTTGAGTCCCGGCGGGGATCCGAACAGATCGAACAACGCTCACCTTCGCTGTAATTACCGCAGACCGTGCAGCGGACAATTCGATCGGGCAGTTCGGTGATCAGGTCCCCCAGATGCCGGATATAATCCCGATCGCTCCCGAGCAAATGATAGGCCATCCGTCCGGCACTCTTTTTCCCTATGCCGGGCAGGCGGGAGAGGGCCTGGATCAGTTGTTCCAGGTGGTTCATCAGCGTCCCATGAATTCCGGAGGGATGGGCATTCCGCCGGTGAGGCTGCTCATCTCTTCGGAAATCTTTTCACGGATTTTATACAGGGCGTCGGCATGGGCCGCGGTGATCAGATCCTGCAGCCTTTCGATGTCTTCCGGATCGACCGCTTCGGATGATATTCGCACGGATTTCACCGCCATATCCCCGCTGAGGACCACCTGCACCATATCCCCGCCGGCGCTGCCGACGGCTTCGATGGTTTTTAACTTTTCCTGGGATTCCCGCAATTTTTCCTGGATGTTCCCGAAATTCTTCAATAAATCCATGGGGTTCATAATAACTCCGTCATCGGGGGATCAATTGAGCAGATCGCCCCGGAATACTTTTTTTACCATCTGTACTTCCGGATCTTCTTCCCGGATCTCTTCTTCTGTTTCCACTTTTTTAATATCGATGTCGATGACCCGGCCGATAAGGCCCTCGATTGCCTCGCGAAGCACCGACTGCTCCCTGCCGGCGTTTCCGGCATGCATGTCCGAATCGAAGTAAAGCGTAAGCTTCTCATCGGCAAACGCCCAGTCCCGGGCATTCGAAATTGTCGCTCCAAGGCCCGGCCGTTCTTTCTGAATGCTCTCCACCAGCTGTTTCCAGGTTTCGGAGGTAAACGCCGCCCGGGCCGCTGGTCCGGCGGTCTGGGTCTTTGCAGGAAATGCCTCCGGCATGGATTGCCCGGCGGGATCTTCGACGGCAATCGGTTCAGCGGATACGTCCCGCTGCGGTTCGGAGCGAGGGGGTATTGCCTGAGCCCCCTGAAC
>CAWZYW010000275.1:0-4285 GCA_963966255.1 uncultured Salinispira sp.
CGCTCCCCCGGGCTTGTTGGGGCTGGGGATCCGGGGAAGCAAAACCCCCCCCCCCACTTTCCCCCCCCCCCGGCCCCCGCGTTCCCCCCCCCCCCCCAACCGCCGCTACGTCCCCCCGGACGATTGCGGGGATAAAGCCTCCGCCGATCTTTTCGCTGCCGACCAGGTCGACCTGAGCCGCCTTGACCATGGCATCCGCCGCTTCTACCATCGCCGCGAATCCGCGGGTTTCTATCATTCCCAATGCCTCAGTTGATTTTTCAGCCATTTTCTTCTCCTGTGATCTCTGTTCGCGCCCGCTTCGGATCGCCAGCGCTTATTTGACTTCCCGGCCTGGCAGGTTGCTCAGGCGTTCCTCGACGACCCGTCGGGCCTCGACCACTTCCGCTTCGTCCCCGGCGATGTAGATACGGCCGAACTTGCCGATGCCGCTGACATTGATGATGTTCACGTTGGCGGTTTTCTCCGCTTCGTTGGCCGCGTAGTACGCATAGCCCGCCGGCTCGATTTCCAGGACGTAAAGCGTATCGCCCCGGAGCACCATGTTGCCGTAACGGGTGCGGTTAATCAGCTGGGCGTGATGATCTTCGATGTTTTTGATCAGCTGACTGGTGAGGATCCTCGGCTTGTAGCTGTCGGCTTCGGTTCTGCCCAGTTCCCTGAGGATGGCTTCTCCGGCCATCCGGGCGTCGCCCTGGTTATCAGAGTGAACTTCCAGCATACCGAAGGAGCGCTCAACCACCTGCAGGCCCGGAGTCACGTTAGTGGCCTTCAGGGCTACATCGGTAAGGCGGTTGATCTCTATTCCCGGGGCGATCTCCACGATGCAGCAGGCCTGGTCGGCCACGGGAAGGTATCCCTTTGATATGGTCGATATAAACGAAGCCATCTGCCGCTGCAGGGAATCGAGAAAGATATAGGTTCTCAAATCAATGTTGCTGCTCATTTCTTACCCCCGTTTCCCCTTCCCAGGGGAAGTACCTGGTCCACCGAATGGTGGGGCCTGGGAATCACGTGAACCGACACGATCTCACCGACCTTTTCGGCGGCCCGAACTCCGGCGTCCACCGCCGCTTTTACCGCGGCGACGTCGCCCCGGACGATGGCGGTGATATATCCGCCCCCGATCTGCTCGCTCCCGACCAGGTCGACCTGGGCGGCTTTGACCATGGCGTCCGACGCTTCGACCATCGCCGCGAAGCCCCGGGTCTCAATCATGCCGAGGGCTTCCGATTTATTCTCAGCCATACAACCTCCACGAACTCACTTCGTTTTCTCTATACATGCCGGTCAACCGCCGGCTTTTCATGCTCCGATAAATACGCTGCGGGCACTGGGCTGCCCGGCACCTTCCTTGTAATGAAAGCCGTAGCTCTGACCGGAAAACAGGGTGCTCTCGGTCCAGAGGGGCCTTCCGTCGATCAGGTAGCCGGTGGATTCCCGAAGAATCGCCGGATCGCCCTTGCTCACCTCGAGCAAACTCGCTTCGCGACTGCTGAGAATTACCGCCCGCAAGGTCTGATCAACCTCTTTCAGGACCAGCCGGTATCGCTCGCTGATCAGGGAAATAAACGAGCCTTCCACCATCTGCCGGGTAATGCCCGGGCAACTGTCCGCCAGCAGGTAGCGTTTCTCCAGAATTGAGGGCCGGTCATCCAGCAGGCGCAATCGCTCCATATATATAAGCTTCCGGGGCACATCCAGATCCAGGGATTTGATATAAGCCGTGGGAACCTCCCCACTGTCCTGCTCTTCAAAAGCCAGCACCCGGGTCGAAGGAGTCTTGCCGATGTCTTCCGCCATGCGGGTGAAACTCAACAGGTAATGCAAATCGTACTGACTGGCCTTGGCAATTACGAAATTCCCCAACCCCTTGCGAAATTCAAGCAATCCCTCCTGAATCAGGATGGAGATGGCCTTGTTCACCGTGTTTTTACTAACGCTGAAACGATTGCAGATTGCCTTTTCGGTAAGGAACTGGTCTCCGACGCTGAATTCATTGCTGTTGATGATTTGGCGGAGGATGACCGTGAGCTGCTGATAGATTGGATTACTGTGCAGTTCCATTTTCCTCCACACGAACTAAGCAGGTAACTGGTTAACCCATTAACCACCTACATTGTAAGCCCCTCTGTTGGTACTGTCAAATTTTATTAGTATCTTTCCGAAAGAAAGAAGGAGGCCCCATGGGCCACAAAAAGCACCGCGATATTCCTATGCTCTCCCACGAAGAGCTTCAGACCCTGGCACCCGACGGCGGGCCCCGGTTCAACCGGCTTATTTTCTCATCGAGCCCCTATCTGCTGCAGCACGCGGAAAATCCCGTGGACTGGTACCCCTGGGGAGAGGAAGCGTTCGCCGCAGCTGCCCGGGCTGACAAGCCGATCTTCCTTTCCATCGGATACGCCACCTGCCACTGGTGCCATGTGATGGCCCGCGAATCCTTCGAAGACGAAGGAATCGCCGCGCTTCTGAACGAAGTCTTTGTATGCATCAAAGTCGACCGGGAGGAACGACCCGACCTGGACAATATATACATGAGCGTTTGCCAGGCCATGACCGGTCACGGCGGCTGGCCCCTCACCGTGCTTATGACTGCCGATCGAAAGCCGTTTTTTGCCGGCACCTACTTCCCCAGGGAAAGCCGTCCCCAGATGATCGGTATGAGGGACCTGATACCCAGGGTGAAGGAGCTTTGGTCCGGAGAGCGCCAGGGCCTGATGAAAAGCGTGGAGGAAGTGATGAGGTTCCTCGAAGCCAGTCGGGTAACGGAGCCCGGTGCCGAGCCGGAAACTTCGCTATTGGACTCGGCCTATGAGCAGCTCAGGGAACGCTTCGACGGCGAAAACGGCGGTTTCGGCGGCGCTCCGAAATTTCCGACTCCACATAATTACCTTTTTCTCCTGCGCTATTTCCATCGTACCGGCAAGAGCGAAGCCCTCGAAATGGTTGAGCGGAGCCTGAGGGCTATGAGAAACGGAGGCATCTTCGACCACATCGGCTACGGATTCCACCGATATTCCACCGATGCGAACTGGCTCGTCCCCCACTTCGAAAAAATGCTATACGACCAGGCCCTTATGGCGATGGCGTGCCTGGAAACCTGGCAGGCCGGGGGCCAACCCGAATTCGAACGAACCGCGAGAGAAATATTCGAGTACGTGCTGCGGGACATGACCTCCCCCGAAGGAGGGTTCTATTCAGCGGAAGATGCCGACAGCGAGGGAGAAGAAGGCCGCTTTTACCTCTGGAGCCCCGATGAGGTCGAAGCCCTGCTTCCCGCAGAGGAAGCGGCCCTCTGGAATGCCATTTTCACCATTCTTGCAGAAGGGAATTTCCGCGACGAATCCACCGGGGCTAAAAACGGGAGAAACATCCCCCACCTCAACGCTTCATTGGAGAAGCTCGCCTCAGAACATTCGCTGTCGGCTGCGGACCTCGAAAAATTCATCGACGAGAGCCGGCAGAAGCTGTTCAAAGCGCGGGAAGCCAGGATCCATCCGCTGAAAGACGATAAGATCCTGACCGATTGGAACGGCCTGATGATAGCCGCTCTGTCCCGCGGCGCAGCCCTCCTCGATGCACCCGAATACCTCCATGCGGCCCAGAAAGCTTCTGATTTCCTGTGGGATCGGCTGAGGGACGAAAACGGGAACCTGCTCAAGCGTTACCGCAACGGCGGGGCGGGACTCACCGCCCACCTGGATGACTACGCATTCCTGTGCTGGGGTTACCTCGAACTATATGAAGCCGGCTTCGAAGTACGGAATCTCCAACGGGCAATCGATATCACAGAGCAGATGCTCCAGCGCTTCGGCGACATCGATGACGGTGGGCTGTACTTCGCAGAGGACAACCCCTATGAGCTTTTGGTGCGCTCTAAGGAATACTACGACGGAGCGATTCCCTCCGGGAATTCGGCGGCGATGATGAACCTGCTCCGTATCGGGCGCATCACCGCCGATCCGGCGATGGAAGCCCGGGCATTCGATATTGCCCGTGCCGGTTCCCGCAGGCTGGCCCGCAGCCCCCTGGCCCACACCATGCTCCTGTCCGCCTTGTCGCTTTATTTCGGCCCCGACATGGAGCTGGTGCTGGTGGGAGACCAGGACGGCGAGAGCTTTCGGGAATTGCTCCGGGCCGCCCGAAGCCGATATCTGCCGAACCTGGTTACTATTCATCGACCCGATGGGGAAGCCCCGGAAATCACGGATATCGCTCCCTATACCGCCGCACAGAAGAAAATCGGTGGCGGAGCTGCGGCCTATGTCTGTCGAAACTACGC
>CAWZYW010000276.1:0-4281 GCA_963966255.1 uncultured Salinispira sp.
TTTCCGGCCTCCGGTACGAATAATTTCATGATCATCGGGATGGGGATAAAATTACAATTCGTCGAACGGGATGTCAATCTTCATTCTGTCCCTGGAAAGGAACGCCCCGGGATATTCCACCCGGGCTTCTTCCAGGAGCTGCTTCAGGTCTTTTTCGGTGTAGCGGGGTGAAAAATGGATGAGACCCGCCCGGCGGGCCCCGGATTCCCGGGCGATGATACCCGCCTGCCGAGCGGTCATATGGCGCTTTTTCGCGGCGGTTTCCTCCAGCTCATCTTCGAACATGCCCTCGCAGATCAGCAGATCCGAATCACGGACCTCATCGATGATCGAAGGCATGTAGGCTGTATCCGTGACGTAACTGACTCTCCGGCCGGATCTGGCGGGGCCCATCACCTGGGCAGGCCGTATTTCCCTTCCGTCATCCAGTGTCAGGCTCTCGCCTTTCTGGAGACGGCCCCATAGCGGTCCCCGGGGAATATTTAGGGCTTCGGCGGCTGCTGGATCGAAGATGCCGGGCCTGGGTTTTTCACTGAAGCGGTATCCCACGCAAACCCGGGTATGGCGCAGCGGAAAGCTCTCGACCAGATAATCTTCGGTTTCGTATACCGTCTGGGACCGTGCCGGTTCGGAAATCTCCTGAACGATGATCTCGTAATTTATATACATCTCCAGGATTTTGCGGCTCGATTCGACGTATTCGGCGATCCTCGGCGGACCGATGATGTAGAGCGGCTCGCTGCGGTCCACCTGGGAAGAGAGCATAAGCATGCCGGGCAGTCCGGTGACGTGGTCGGCGTGGGTATGGGAGATAAAAATCGCGTTGATCTTCTTCCAGCGCAGATTCAGCCGCCGCAGGGACACCTGGGTGCCCTCTCCGGCGTCGAATAAAAACAAATCGCCCTCCCGCCGAAGCAGGAGGGAAGTAAGATGGCGGTGGGGCAAGGGCATGCTGCCCCCGGTTCCGAGAATAAAGGCTTCCATGGTCATATGAAGCCCTAATGTATCAGAGAGCCAGCTCGGTGTCGATATCGGCCTCGTAATCGATATCATCCCGACCAAAACCGTGAATGCCCAGGAAATCCCGGTTGTAGCCATCCAGGTCGCCCAGTTCGCGTACATTGTCGCTGGTCACCTGGGGCCAGAGCTGGTCGACTGCGGACTGTACGTCTTCTCTCAGCTCCCAGTCGTCCATGCGGATCCGGCCCTTGTCATCGAGCTGAAGGTCAGCGCCGTACAGGCGCTGGGAAAACAAACGGTACATCTGCTCGATGGTACCCTCGTGGAGGTCTTTCTGCTTCATAACCTTGAACAGCAGCGAGAGATACAGGGGAACCACCGGAATAACCGCAGACGCCCGGGTGACCAGGGCCTTGTTCACCGATACGTAAGCTTCTCCGCCGAGGGGCGCCAGTGCCTGAGCCAGTTCGCCGGCGGTTTGCTCGAGGTGTTCCTTTGCCTTTCCGATGGTGCCGTCGCGATACACCGCCCGGGTCACTTCGGGGCCGATATAGCTGTAGGCTACGGTTTTGACACCCTCGCTGAGTACGCCGGCCTTGATCAGGGCGCCCATCCAGAGCTTCCAGTCATCACCGCCCATTACGCGGATGGTATCGGCCAGCTCCTCTTCGTTAGCCGGATCAATGCTGACCTCTGCAATTTCCGCAGTCTGCGGATTGATGCTTTTTGCGGTATAGGTTTGTCCGATCGGTTTTAACACCGAGCGGAATACCGTGTCGCTGTCGGGATCCTTCCTGACCGGGCTGGCCAGACTGTAAACAACCAGGTCGACGGTTCCGAAAAGCTCTTTCACCCGGGCTATGGTTTCATCCTTTATTTCGTGACTGAAGGCATCGCCATTGATACTCTCCGCGACAAGCCCCGCTTTTTTCGCTTCAGCTTCGAGAGCCTGGTTGGAATAATACCCCATGGTACCGGTCCGCTTACCGCTGGGCTCGCGCTCGAAAGATACGCCGAAAGTATTCGCACTCGCACCGAAGGCCGCAACGATGCGGCTCGCGAGACCATATCCGGTGGAAGCCCCGATGATCAGTACGTTTTTCGGGCCGTCTACCCCGCTTTTCGATTTAACGTATGAGATCTGATCCAGGACCTCTTTCTGGCAACCCACCGGGTGGGCGTTCATGCACATATTGCTGCGAATCATGGGTTTAATAACCATTGCTTTTCCTCGCTTTGCTTCGACAGTCTGGTATTCCGGGAGAAATCTCCGGGAAGAGAATATGCCTGCATTGTATCCGGATATTGGAACAGGCTCAATAGCTTAACTGAATTGCGTTCAGTTATTTTTGCCGCAGACCGGCCTACTCAAAACCTCGTTTTTCGGGATACACTGTCCGTCTGAAATTGATACAAGGAACAACAATGTGAAATCGATAAAACAAGAGCAAAATAAAGTCACCGGAATCGTAGCCCTCAGCCTGGCGATCACGGGCATATTACTCAGCCTGATTCCCCGGCCTTTTCTGGCAGGCTTCGGAATTTCCCTTCTGGTTCTCGGCGGCATATCGGGGCTGAGGGCCCTGTTCTCCGGCTTTCTGTTTTACGCCTTCGGGGAATCCGATCCCCTGAAGAACGCCGTCCTGCAAAGGGAAGAAAACCCGGACAGCGAAATCGGAAGGAAAAAGCTGATTCGCCGCAAGCGGTGGAATTTCGTCTGGGCCGGATTTTCCTTCTTTTTTCTCGCAGTGGCCCTCAGCCTTGTTATTATCGCCAGCCAGGCTGACAGTCCGGGTCTGTTGGGCGCATCCGGAGGCGCAAGCCTTGCCCTGGCGGTAATTCATGTGCAGAGTCTGTATTTCGGCATCAAGACCGACCAAATTCTCAGCGGGAGCAGGAAATGAGCATATCAATAAAATCGTGGTCTGAAGTTCCTGAAGCCCAGCGTCAAAAGATGTTTCAACGCAGTGAAATCGATATCACCAAGGCCGAGGCTGCGGTGGCCCCCATCATCGAAGACGTTGCCCGCAGGGGGGATATTGCCCTGGCGGAATATGCCGCCCGTTTCGATGGTGCGGACATCTCCGGCATGCCCATCCGGGTCAGTGAAGAAGAATTCAGAAAGGCCGCAGATTCCCTCGATGATAAGGTGGTCCAAGCCCTGGAATACGCAGTCGGTAATGTCCGCAGGTTCCACGAATCCCAGCGCCCCGAGCCGTTTGAGCTCCAAACAGTCCGTCCGGGAATTTTCGCCGGCGAACGGCCGACCCCCATCGATTCGGTGGGGCTCTACGTACCCCGCGGTCGCGGAAGCTTCCCGTCAATGCTGTATATGCTGGCAGTTCCTGCGATCATCGCCGGGGTTCCGCACATCGCCGTGGCAACCCCGCCCCTGCCCGATGGGAGCGTTGATCCCGCCTGCCTGTATGCCGCGAAGCTCTGCGGAGTCGATCGGGTGTACCGCTGCGGAGGCGCCCAGGCCATAGCCGCCCTGGCCTACGGCACCGAAAGCGTGGAGCCGGTGATTAAAGTCGTCGGACCTGGCAGCCAGTACGTTACCGCCGCCAAGCGCATCCTGGCGGACCTCATCGATCCCGGTTTGCCCGCCGGCCCCTCGGAATCGATCGTGCTGGCGGATGAGGGAGCCGATCCCTACACCGTGGCCCTTGATCTGCTCATCGAGGCGGAGCATGGTTCGGATTCGGCGGCGCTTCTGATTACATCCAGCAGGCTGCTTGCCGAAGAGGTTGCAGGCTATATTGATGCCTACCTTGAGGAAGTTCCCGAACCTCGCCAGGGCTTCATCCGCGACGTTCTCCAGGGTTACGGCGGTATAATCGTCACCGTGGATATGCGGGAAGCTTTGGATATAACCAATCGTTTCGCCACGGAACACCTTCAAATCCAGTCCAAAGATCCCGAACAGTACCTGGATAGTATTCGAAACGCCGGTGAAATTCTTCTCGGATCCCGGGCTCCCTTCAGCATGGCGAATTATGCCGTCGGGGCAAATGCCGTCCTCCCAACCGGCGGCAGGGCGAGGACCTGGTCCTCGGTTTCCGTCCGGGATTTTATGAAGTACAGTTCGGTTGTCAAAATCAGCGAGGCCGGCTACCAGGATGCCGCGCCGCACGTCGAGACGCTGGCGGAGTATGAAGGTTTTTTTACCCACGGCCATGCACTGAAGTATCGGAGGAATCCGCCGGCCTGGGCCCGGAACAAGCAAAACCATGCCTGACTTCGCATACCTGGAGCGCTTTGTAAATTTCGAAAAGGATCCGGGGACCAAGAGGGATTTTCATCTGGAGCTGTCTCTTATAC